>SHMQ01000001.1 GCA_008534395.1 Candidatus Acidulodesulfobacterium acidiphilum | reverse complement strand
AGGGGGTGATGAAGGTTGATTGCGATTATTAATAAAACGTATTAAAAGCAAAATAATAATACAAAGATATTATGACAAATTAAAAGTTAAATTCAATAGACAAATTAAAAGTTGACAACAGAAAAATCGGAACGGAAAAATCGGAACGGCTTCTTATTATTTAATTTCGTCAAGCCGTTTATTTCCCGTTTCCGGCAGAAAAAAAGAAAGGAAAAAGGCTGCCGATATTAAACCTGCTACGGCGTAATAGCCTAAATCTTTATTATTCCCGACGAAATACGTCATTATTAAAACTCCGCATACCGCTCCTATTTTGCCCGCCGTTGCCGAAAATCCGTAAGCGGACGACCTGAAAGACGTATGCGACAGCTCGGCGGGAAAAATCCCTACCGTTAAAGACGCTAAAGAATTAAAAATTTCGGCAATAAAAATTACGGCTGTAAGACCGGCTAACGTGCCGTAAAAGTAAGGAATAAGAAAAAGGGAAATGCCCATTCCCGCAAAACCGGCAAGCTGTATATTTTTTCTTCCGATTCTATCGATATTTAAAAGCCCAACTGCGGAACTTGCTATGCCTGTTAAAAGAATTGAAGAGGTTATAAGCGCATTTTCTTCGTTTGAAATAAATCCGCTTTTTTTAAAGATTAACGGAATTAAAAGCCCTATGCCGTATGCCCCGATATCATATAAAAACCAGATAAAAGAATACAGCAGAGTATTTTTTATATGCGCCTTGGAAAACATTCCTTCTATATATAATTTATTTTTTTTATATTTCTCTTTAATGCGTTTTGCATTTATCCATCTTGCCGATTCGGGCATTGAAATTCTTAAAAACATTACTACGAATGCCGGAATTACGCCGATACCGAGCATAAAACGCCACATTTCGGGTCCGAAAGGAAAAAGAGCCGCCGCAGTTAAAGAAGAAAATATCGAACCTATGCCGAACGACAGTCCTGCAAAAGAAAGATGCTTGCCCCTTAACGCCTCGGGAGCAGTTTCAGCAATATATGAATTCGATACCGGATAATCGGCTCCGACCGCAACGCCCAAAGCAATGCGGGATAAAAATAACATTATAAAATTTACCGACAATGCAGATACGATGCCCGATATAACAAAAACTGCCATATTTAAAATATAAACCGATTTTCTCCCGAAAACGTCGCTGAAATATCCTATCAGCAATGCACCTATTATACTGCCTAACACTACTGACGCTATGATTAAACCGGACTCTAAAGTATTCAGGCGGAAATAAGGATTGATAAGTATTATAGCGAATGCGATTACGGTTAACGAATAACCGTCCAAAAACATTCCGGCGGAAGAAAGCAGAAGGGGCGCGGTGAAGAAGCGAACAGGCTGAATAGATGGATTTCTTGAATTTTTAAAGATATTCATTCAGGATATTATATAAAATTACCTGATCTCAAATAGTCTAAAGAAGAAATTAAATCTTCTTTAGACCTGTTTTCTATTATCAAAGGTCCGGAAAATTGCCCGTTCCCGATAAGAGAACTGAAAAATCCGGCGGGGTTTAAAATGCCGGTTCCCAGCGGTCTATGTTCGTTTCTTATTGTGGTTCTTAAGTCGGTTCTTTTTTCCGACATATCCTGAATATGTATTTCGCCTATTCGGTTAATGCTGAATTTTTTTAGAAAATCCTCCGGCATAAAACCGTTTAAGCCCCAGTGTCCCATATCGAAACAGACAGATATACCTAATTCTTCGACTATCGGATATAGATAATCGAACGGGAAAACTTCAAGATTTTCTAAAGCAAAAACTTCCGGCGTCAGTTTAGTTTCTTTTAATATATCGGACATGCTTTTCTTTGCCTGACGGACGGCAATATCGATTAAAACCTTTTTTGCTTTTTCTTCGATAGGAAAAAACATAATTGAATCTTCAAATTCGGAAGTAAGATGAATAACGAATTTTTTAACGTCCAACCCCCGACAGGCATTTATTGCCTCAACAATCGCTTTAACGGAAACCCGCCTGTACTCTTCTAAAGGGCTTGCCGGATTAAGCTGAAGATAAGGAAGATGGATAGAAACGGAAAGGGGGAGCGGTGATTTTGAAGATTTTGAATAATTTGAAGAAAAAGCGTTTATAGAAGGAAGAATAAATTTTTGCAAAGAACCGGGGTTTAACTGCTCTATCTCTGTATTTATCTCGATATTTCTTATTTTATACGAATCTAAAAGATTAAAGAAACCGTCGAACGATGCTTGCAGGCGACCAGGATTATTATCTCCGAGAAGCCCGAACCCGATGCCGAAAAACGAATCGGTATTTATTCCGAAACTAAGACCGCCGTCTTTATTAAAATTATCGTAAAACATGTCTTGATTATATCAGATTTAAAAATAAAAATGGAGAATGTAAGTGAAAATAAATGCTTTTAATTTTCTTCTTAGTCGGGTTGATTTGCCCGTAAACCCAATCGGGAGTAAAAGAATAAATAAATCTGACACCTTTAAAAACGAAATTTCTTTTTCACTACGCAACACTTTTATTGTTGAATTATGATAAAATAATTATATGTATTCATATGAAACCGATTCATTTAAAAGAATTATAGACAAAATAAAAACCGAGGCAGGAAGCAATATAATGAGCGTCACGGCTTTCGGTTCACGGGTAAGGGGCGATTTTTCGGAAGATTCCGATATGGACGTTCTTGTAGTCGTAGGTAAAAAATCGCTTAAGGAAATTTCTTTTATAAACGATATTTTTTATGAGGAAGAAATTAAAACAGGTATCCCATTTTCCGTAACAATAGTTCCATTGCATTCATTTAATAATAACAAAAGATTTAAAACAGGTTTTTATCAAAACATTAAAAAAGACGGAGTTGTTTTATATGGAATTAACCCGTGACGAAAAAACGGCATTATCTGATTTAAGATTTCAAAAATCAAATGAAATGCTTGAAGATGCCTTATTTAACCTAAAATCCAAGAGATTTAAAACATCGGCAAACAGAAGCTACTATTCCGTATATCATGCCGCAAGGTCACTGCTTATTTTAAAAGGTATTGATCCTGCGAAACACGACGGCGTCAAAACCATGTTTTCGCTTCATTTCGTAAAAGACAAAGCGGTTAATCTTGAAACCGGAAAAATATACCAGGAATTAATGTCTTTAAGAAATGAAGCAGACTATGATGATTTTTCGGAAGTAACCGAGCCTGAGGCAAAAAGAGCTGTAGAAATTGCCCGCAAATTTATAAAAACTATTGATAAAATAAGGCAATCGTTAATAAAACAAATAAATAAACGCTGACGCTTTTAATGATAACAAACGACTTTAACATTTAATATGCTTTTATTTGCTTATTTTATCGACAATAAACGGATTTTTAATAACAATTCCATCAATTGTTTGACTGTCAGAGAGGTCTTCGGAAAATAGCGTAGGTCCGAAGTCTGTATAATTTTCTTTATATAGATTTAACACTTTTAATCTAACCTCGTCCGAAAGTTTCCTATGCGAAGGTTTTCCTCGTAAGGAATGCACGACCGCACCATCGCCGGTTAATTTTACTTTTTTAACTAATCTTTTTACCTGCCTTAAGGATAACGAAAGCAGTTCCGCCGCTTTGGCTTGCGTAATGCCGCCTTCTAAAATCTTTTTAATTACGTGCAGTCTGTTTAGCTCTGTTCGCGTCGCCATGATAATGTCCCTTGCCATTGTATCCTCCCCATAGAATAATTACAGGAGAATATTTTATAGCATTACCTTAAAGGTGACATTATTATTTTGGTAATAAGTGACATTATCATGTTGGTAGAACAACAAAAAAGAATATATAAGTTTTAATTGAAAATATTCATCTGGATGCTATAATATAAAAGTTATATAAAATTAAAACTTTAAACGGAGATTTTAAATGACTATCAGAAAAATATTTTTATTAACTTCTTTTTTATTCTTTACCGTATTTTTATTTATCTTAGTTAAAAATAGTTTTGCTTTACATAAGAAGTCTTTCGTTAGAACCAACCGTAAACTTAATATATTAAAAGGCAAAAGAATTGTTATAAAATCGGGGTGTATCCGCTGCCATTCTTTCGTTAAAAGAAAAAGAATCGACAATATAGTAACGCTTGCCGGTTGGGGAAATAAAAATCTTTCGCTTAAGCAGACGGAAAAGGCAATTAGAAGCTGCAGAATGGATCCATACTGTTCGCAAATTTTAACAAATAAACAGGTTAAATATATTGCTTATTACCTTAATTCATTAAAATAAATGCCGGCAAAGAAACACAAATGGGCGAAACAAAGGTAAATTTACATCATCTGTTGGAAGATATACGCGATTCCTATCCTTTCCCGCAGGAAGAAGTTATCGTTACAGAACTCGTCGCTAATTCGCTCGATTCTCATGCAAGCGATATAAGGTTTATCGTCGATTCTCAAAAATATATCCTGACCGTTATAGATAACGGAAAAGGAATGAATAAAAAAGAATTGGACGGATATCACAATATCGCGTCGACGACAAAGACCAGAGGCATGGGCATCGGTTTTGCGGGCGTCGGCGCAAAATTATCCCTGCTTATAGCAAAAGAAGTTATTACGGAAACGGCAAACGGAAATTTCCGCGGCGCAACAAGATGGAAACTCGAAAACGATGAAAAGGCACCATGGAAATATATAACGCCGGCATCGACCGATTCAAAATTGCTTAATCCACATCACGGAACCGCCGTATCGATATTTTTTAAATCAAATCATTCCGAACTGCTTAACCCAGAGTTTATTAGGAAAACTATTCAAAAACATTTTTATACAATACTTGATCCGACTTTTCAAACTGCTTTAAGGTTTATTTATAAAAACGGCATAAATTTTTACGTTAATGAAGAAAAAATAAATTTATCCGAAATGATGCAGTTCGAAAAGAGCAATGCCTTTAAAATCCATTTCGGAAAAAAGGGGAAACCCGTCGGGGTAGGTTTCGTCAGAAAATATAAAGAACCGCTCGACGAAGAAAAAAGGGGCGTAGCGATATCTACTTGCGGAAAAGTCATAAAACACGGATGGGACTGGCTGGGAATTTCTGCAAAAAATCCGGATTATATATCGGGAGTAGTAGAAATGCCGGGTCTTTCGTTAATTTTAACCACCAATAAAGCCGATTTTTTAAAAGATACGGCAAGCCTTCAGAAATATTACCGCTACCGCAAAGCCGTTCAGGAAGTTATAGAACCTATTTTAAAAGAATTCGGCGAAATAAACGAATCACGAGAAAAACCCGCAAAAGAATTGCGTCCTTTGGAAAAAGAAATTCGCGGGATTCTCGATAATATGCTTAACGATTTTCCCGAATTAGATCCTTTGCTCGGCAGAAGAAAAAAATTCGAAGCCACTATCGGCGTTTTAGACGATACATCTGCTTCGGAATCAGGAACAGCCGTTGAGGAAAATCTCGAAAAAACTGCTATAAACCACGATGTTAATGATGGCAAAGCGGAAGAAAATGCAAAAAATAGAGAAAACGAAAACGGTGGTCTCCCGAACTTAGATATCGGCGAACTAAATAACGGACTGCCGCAGGAAGGAAAAAGAAAGCCGCCCGGATTAATGATCGGGTTTTACGATAATAAAGATTTGAACGAATTAGGGAAAATAGAAGAAGGAACGGTCTGGATAAATAATGAGCATCCGGCTTTCAAAAGAATTGCAAAAAGCGGCGGAGAGAAATACCATATCGTCGTTTCAACCGCATTTGTCTTATCGGGTTATCTGCAAGAACAAAAATCTTTGCAAGCATTTATAAACCGCTTTTTATCGGACTGGGGAAAAGAAGCATGAAAGAAAAAACAAAAGAAAAATTTCCTTTAAAAATAATAAAAGATAAACTCACAGGTAGATACAAAGCTGCTACTTCGATTGATAAGCTTAACGATGAGACTAAAAATATTAGGCGGGAATTAAGTTTTATCGAAACCGACTATACGATTTTATTAGGCGATATAAGAGGATTGCTGTCGGAAGCCACTATGCGTTCTAAGAAGAAAGCCGACCCCCGTTTGTATTGGCTAATAGGCGAAAATATAATACGTTTTATAGAAAGGCTTAACGACCTAGGTTTCTATCTTTTAAAGCAAAATATAACATTTGCGGCGGATATAGGTATGTCCGAAAGTTCTATCGGTAAAATAATTTCTTTCAGAAAAAGATTTTCAAAAATATCTATGTTAGACCAGAAAATATCATGGTCTAAATACAGGGATAATAAGGCTTTAACGAACCTATAACATAGAAACTTCCTCTGTAATGTCGATACTTTTTTTATACGTGGTAAAATACTTATTAAGTTTAATGAAGTAAGAAAATAAATAAATCAGATACCTTTTTTTTATTAATAACATATATTGATTATATCAAATTTTAAAACAAAAATACCCGCTTTTTAGGGCGGGTATCAGGGAGGTGCTAGAGAGAAAAGCTATTAAGTCAAGAGTCTAGAATGCAATCCTTGCCTGCATGAAAAAGGCGTTGGTCTGCCCCATCCACTGGCCGTATTCTAAATATTGCGTACTTGTCGAAGCTAAACTTCTATAATTGCTGGCATTTAAAAATTGGTAGTTCTGCCAGTCGGCGGTAAGCGTTACGTGTTTATTGAGACGGTAAGCGACGCCGGCTACGCTTCTCTGAAAATCGAAAGGATTGCCGCCGGTCAATGAATCGCCGTTAGTATTGTAATTTGTAGCCTCATAATAATATCTCTGTATAAGCCCGAAAACTCCAAATCTCGTATTAGGAATATTGTAGTATCCGAAAGCGTCGTAACCGTGTTCGACGTTATGACCGTCGTATAAACTTGTTATTGGCGGCATAGTGCTGGATGTGTAACAACCGTAAACGTCCGATTCTATTCCGCAATAACTGTCGTTATCCCCGCTTTCGCCTGCGCCCGGTTCCACGACGTGGTTTATTGCATAATCGTACTGCAGTGCGATATTTGCGTTCGGCGTTTTATAATCTAATACCGCCGAAACTCTTGTTTCTGGACTGTTGGTATTTGGACCTATAGCGGCATCTCCAAAACTTGAATTGTCTTCAGCCCAGGCATAATATCCGCTGATGCTGAGTCCGTTTAAACCGGAATCCGCTCCTAATGGATAAATAGTTAATCTTGCCTGAGGAGATTTCTGGTCCACCGTTTCGTTGGCGTGAAATGCGGCGTTATCAAAGAAACCAGCGTTATATGCAAGGTAAACCCTTCCGTTAGACCTGTATTTGCCGGAAACGCCGAGTCCCGCCTGTGTAGAGGTTACGTTTAAGAAACCCCACGGGGTTCTTTCCGCGACGTGATAACCCAATAAGCCGTCTTCCCATGCGACCATAGGGGTCGGAAACTGCCCTGCTTTAAGGTTAACCGTCCAACCGTTTGCATCGTAAACATGATTGAACTGCAAAAATGCGTATTTAAGCCTGAAATACTGGTTTCCGCCGGTAGATCCGGAATTATTCGTTTTGAAAAAATTCGGCGTAACTTTTAAGAACCAGTTGTCCTGATGATACAGGAATATTAAGTACGCCCTGTTCACGTTAAATGCATTATAGCCGTTATTGCCGCTTGCAGGCGGATTTTCTTCAAGCTGCATCGAACCTTCCGTTAATCCCGTCTGAGTATAATAACCGTAACCCATATAAATCAATGCGCCTAATGAAACATGTTTAGTCCACGCAGGAAGCGTTTGACTCTTGACGGTTTTAAGCGAAGTCTCGAGTTTCTTTTCGGTAGTTTTTAAATTTTTAATCTGCTCCGTCGTCTTTTTTGCGTTCGGTTTTAACAGCTGATTGATGACGCTCTGTCCTACTTTTACCCTGCCGGGTCCCGGCTTTAAAAATATTTCGCCGGTGTTGGGGTTTTCGTAAAGGGCCGCTCCCGATGCGTAAGCCTTCCCTGCCCCGCTGAACGCAAAGACTAATGCAAGGACTGCGGCCGTTGCAAATATAAATGTCGGCAACATGTTCAAGCGCATAGTCTTTTGTGTCTCGTTAATTTCGTACATGACTTCCTCCTCTCTTTCAATTTAAGTTGCTTAATTAATATATTTTTCCGTTTCCATACTTATTCTAACAAACAAATGTTACAAGATTATTACAATTATGTTAAATTTTCGTAACAATATTATTGAAGGAGCTATTTTACGATTTAATTTTAAATATAAAAATGCATTAGGGAGAATCTGCATAAAACGAATTTCAATAAAATAAAAAACGCCGCTTTATTTATTCTATTATCGTCCGGGGGTGTGCCGGCTGAACGATAAAAATAAAATAAAGCGGCGAAAAAGAGTAATCGTTCCGACTTTGTCGCATTTTTTATTTTTTAAAATTATTTATTTTATTAATGTGACAAAAATCATATATTAAACATTCCAAATTAGAGATAATAAAATCACAAAGATGGAAATAGATATCGGAAATCTAAATTCTAAGGAGAGATAAAAATGAAAACCGGCGAGGATGTTTTACTGCTAAAGAGCGTAGGCGAAATTGCTTCGGAAAATCCGGAAAAAATCGGGGTATTTAAAAAATACGGCGTGGATTTTTGTTGCGGCGGTTCAAAAACATTACAAGATGTATGCGAAGAATCCGGTATAGACCGCATCCTTATAGTCGATGAATTAAAAAACTATTCAGCGGCGGAAAACGACGATAATTATTCGTTAAGTAAAAAAGCTAAAGACTGGGACGTTAATTTTTTAATAGACTATATAGTTAATATACACCATACATTTTTACGGGTGCATATTCCGGAAGCCGAAGATTATGTCGAAAAAATTGCAAACGTCCACGGAAAGGGACACCCGGAACTTCTTAAAATAAGGGGGCTTTTTAATAAAATGTCGCAGGCTATGTTCCTTCATTTAGACAAAGAGGAAAAAGGGCTCTTGACCGATATAAAAGCCGGAAAAACCGAAAACATAAAGCAAGAAATAGAAGATGCGCTGTATTATCATGAATACGTAGGGCATATTCTGAAAGAGATGCTTTTTTTAAGCTCCGGCTATTCGGTTCCTAAAGACGCCTGCGCTTCTTATAAGCATGCATACGAACTGCTGAAGAATATTTCGGACGATATAATGATTCACGTTCACATGGAAAACAATATTCTTTTTAAAAAAATCTAAGCGCCTTTTTTATTGCACAGCTTCCGGTAACATATTCCCTTTTTTATCGGTTGCAAAATCGGCGATGGAATAAGAGCTTAGGGCTTTCGTCAGCATTTTTTGAATATCTGCCCACATAAAATGCACGTCGCAATTGCCTGCGTTCTGGCAGGAAGATTTATTAACTACGCATCGGTTCAAAACGATTGGTCCGTCAATAATTTCTACGACCTTTTTTATAGTGATATCTTCGGGTCGGGCGTTAAATGTAAAACCTCCTTTAGTTCCTATAAAAGAGTCGATGATACCGCTTTTTGCCAATGTTTGAAATATTTTCGACATAAAAGAAGCAGGCGAATTTGTGTTTTTTGCAATATCTTTTACGTAACACACTGTTCCAGCAGGTTGTTTTGCCATGTAAACCAATCCTCTGATAGCATAATCGCTGGCTCTTGAAATATTCATGTAAACACCTCTAAATAAGATATGAATTATCTTTATTATTATATAATATAAGGTAAAAAAATGCCCTATAAAAAATTAAGGGGGGTTAATTTTATTATAGGGCATTTTGGTAAAGGTTAAAATATATACATAAAAAAAATCAATAACTGCTGTCGTCCATTTTTACCTTTAAGCCAAACTTTTTATATGCGTAAATTGCATATATTAAAACCAGCGGCAAACCGATAATAGTCGCTATTAGCATAACTAAAAGCGTTAGATGGTTTGAAGCCGAATTATATATATTTAAACTGTATTTTGTATTAATTGAAGACGGAACTATATTCGGAAATATGCCGACGGCTAAACTTGCAACAGCGCCGATAATAGCAACGATAGAATATGCAAACGGCTTTATATCGCTTGAAGACCCTGCCGTCAGTATAACTCCTATAGCCCCTATAAACATTATAACCGGAACGAGGTCGCCTATTATGCCAAAACTGTTTCCTAGAAGCCTTGGAGCAAATATCGGCGAAATTATTAAAAACAGCAAAGTTACGATTATAAAGGCTACGGCAAATCCTTTAGCGAAAGCCCTTGCCCTCTGCTGAACCTCTCCTTCGGTTTTCATAATTAAATAAGTAGAGCCGTGCATTAAAAACATGGAAAGGGATATTAGACCGCCTACCAAGCCGAAAATATTTAAGAGGCTGAAAAGCGACTGATAATCGATATGCTCTTTATTCAGCGGAACTCCCATCAATATATTTGCTATAGCCACGCCGAGCAGTAAGGCAATACCGAGACCGGTTACGGTAATGTCCGTATCCCAAAAGTTTCTCCATTTAGCACTTTCAACCTTGCTTCTAAATTCAAATGAAACCGCCCTGAATATTATCAGCCATACGACTAACATCATTGCAAGATAGAATCCGCTGAAAATCGACGCATAAACTAACGGAAAAGCCGCAAAAACTGCGCCGCCTCCAAGTATAAGCCATACCTGGTTCCCGTCCCAAACAGGACCTATTGCGTTAATAACGTATCTTTTTTCTTCATTGTTTTTAGCTATGAAATTTAAAAGTCCGCCTACGCCGTAATCGAATCCGTCCATAACCGACCAGCCCAAAATTATAACGGCAACAAGAATAAACCATAATATATTTAAGTTCATGATAATGACACCTCCTGATTATTTTAATTTGCTGCCTTTGCAGATTCGCCGGCAAGTTCGTCTTTACCTTCAACTCTTTCCTTTAGTTCCCTTTTAAACAGATAAACCGCAAAAGAAGCCAAGGTTATATAAATCAAAACAAACATAGTTATCGACAAACCTAAATCGACTGCGCTTACGTTTTTAGAAACCGAATTAAAAGTCGTCAAAAGACCGTAAACCGTAAACGGCTGTCTTCCTATTTCTGTCGTAAACCAACCTAATTCGATTGCTATTAACGGCAAAAACGTAGAAAACGATAATAATTTTAGCATTTTCGGGCTGTCGAACAGTTTGTTTTTGAGTAAAAGATATAGAGCTATAAGCATAACTAAAGCAAAATAAAATCCAAAATACATCATTATATGAAACGACCAAAACACAATCCATACGGGCGGAAACATTGCAAGAGTCAGCTTGGTGTGATCTAATTTTGAATCTTTTTTATTGATATATCTTATAGCCGCATTTAAACCCATAACTTTTGCGGCCGGATTTAAATATGAAAGCATGCTCAACATACTCGGTATTCCGATTTGCGGTCCGTTAGATTCCGTTGCATTGTTAGGCAGGGCAAAAAGCGTTTCCGGTGCATATCTCTGGGAATGCCAGAGAGCTTCCATCATTGCCAGCTTAGTCGGCTGGTATTTTACTACTTCTCTTGCTCCGATATCTCCGACTATAATCTGACCGCAGGCAACTATTACGCCGAATATAACGGCTACTTTTAAAGCCTTCCTCATTACCGTATCTTTATTGTTTTTAATTAAAAACCATGCTGCAACGCCCGCCATAAAAAAAGCTGAATACTCCCATGCGCCCATTATGACATGAGTAAATTCCGACGGAAAATAAGGATTAAATACCATCTGCCAGAAGTTTGTCATTTTAGGTATTCCATTTGAACCTATTTTGTAGCCTGCAGGCGTCTGCATCCATGAATTTGCTACTAATATCCATACTCCGGACAAAGTAGAACCGAATGCGACAAGTATGGTAGATACCCAGTGGGCTTTAGCGGAAAGCCTGTTCCATCCGAGAAGCATAACGCCCACGAAAATAGATTCCATAAAAAAAGCAAACAGCCCTTCTATTGCAAGAGGAGAACCAAATATAGCCCCTACAAAAGACGAATACTGCGCCCAGTTCGTTCCGAACTGAAACTCCATAACGATTCCCGATGCAACGCCTACGACAAAGTTAATAGCAAATAATTTTGCAAAAAAACGGGTAATTCTTAAGTACTCTTGATCTTTGGTAAAAACGTAAGTTCCTTCGGTTATTACTAAAAGCAAGCCCAAACCGATGGTCAAGGGCGGGTAAAGAAAGTGGAAAAAGGCCGTCATTCCAAACTGGATACGCGCCAGTAATAAAGCTGTACTATCCATAAAGCACCCCTTAAAGTTAGAAAAAAATTAAATTAAAATTATATAAGAACAAATGTAAAACTCAACTCTATATCAAAAACAATTAAAATAAAATTAAATAAGTGATATATTTTATTAATCAATTAAAATTTAATATTATTTAATAAAATTTTATCTCATAATTGAAAATTGTCAAAAAAATAATCAGGATAAATTTAATCCTATTTATCTTATTTATACCACATGTAAAAAATTTGTCAAGAAAAAATATTAAAAGATGTTAAAATTATTTGGTTTTTACTTCTTAGTGAGCTTCCGCCCAGTTTTTTGCGGTACCTATATTTACGGACAGCGGAACGCCTGACAGAAGATTTTGATCGGTCATTAGGGGAGCGATGACTTTTGCGAAGCTGTTCGCTATTGATTCTTCTATTTCGAATATCAGTTCGTCGTGAACCTGCAGGAGCATTGTTGCGGAGTTTTTTAAAATTTCGTCGTTTTGAATGTATTTATAAATATTTACCATGGCAATTTTAATTATATCGGAGGCGGTTCCTTGAATAGGAGCGTTTATCGCCGCCCTTTCCGAAAACGAAGATAAATTTCTTATTCGGGAATTTATGTTTTCTATATAGCATTTTCTTCCGAAAGCCGTTCTGACGAATCCGTTTGTCTTTGCCTCTTTAACCGTTTTTTCCATATATTCTTTAATTGCGGGATGGTTTTTAAAATATAAATCTATATAATGCCTTGCTTCCTCCGATGAAATACCGAGTTCTTTGGATAAGCCGAAAGGGCTCATGCCGTAAATTATTCCAAAATTAATTACTTTTGCCTTTCTCCTCATATCTTTATCGACGGCATCGGCGCCGACACCGAAAATTTCCCCCGCAGTTTTTGCGTGAATATCTTCGTTATTTTTAAAACTTTCGATTAAGGATTTATCCCCTGAAATAGATGCCATTACCCTTAAATCAATCTGGGAATAATCCGCAGAAAGAAGAATACAGCCGTCTTTAGCTATAAAAGAGCGCCTTATTTTAATCCCTTCTTCTCCCGAAACGGGAATATTCTGAAGATTTGGGCTCTGGCTTGCAAGCCTTCCGGTAGAAGTAGTTATTTGAGAAAAAGAAGTGTGAACCCTGTCGTATTTGTCTATTTCCCTTAGAAGCACGTCGACGAAAGCCGTTTTAAGCTTAACCTTGTTCCTGTAAGATATTAAACTGTCCAAAAATAAAAGATAATCTCTTAAGGTTTTATCTTCATTGCCGTTTCCGAGAAGTATTTCAAATTCTGCTTTTAACGTCTGAAGAACTTCTATATCGGTGCTGTTTTTTTTGACGCGCTTAAAGTTCATCTCGTCGAACATAATTGCGCTAAGCTGTTTAGGCGAATTAATATTAAATTCTCTGCCTGCGATTTTATGTATTATTCCGGTAAGTTTTTTTGAGTCGGAATCTAATGATGCCGATAAAGACATAAGCATATCTTTGTCCACTTTAAATCCGGCTTTTTCCATTTCGAAAAGGACCGCCGAAAGCGGCATATCGACTTCGTTGAACAGGCGTTTTAAAGCATCGTCGGTTTCTATTTCGGCTTTCAAAATTTTATACAATCGATAGACGGTAAGAGCATAATTGTTTGATTCTTCAGATTTTAACGGCTTAAGCTTTTCTTGAAATTCCGCTTCGATATCTTCGAAAGTATGTTTGTGTTTTATAGGATTCAAAAGATAGGATGCTATTTTTATATCGAAATAAAGTCCGTTGAATTCGATTCCGTTATTTTCCAAAAACAGTTTTGCGGCATTAAGTCCGCACCCTATTTTTAAAACGGAAGCGTCTTTTAATAAATCCTTTAAACGTTTGCCTTCATAAATATCTTTAAGCCCGTAAGATACAGGCCCTGTTTCTTTAGAATAAATATATATGGGATTTGATTCGTCGTCGAATAATTCTTTCTTTTTTTCTGTAAAATCGACGTAAACAGAAAGAAATTCGCCGTCTTCTGAATAATTTTGAGAAACGGCTTGGATAGTATTCTCGGTATATTCCGTATCTTTATCCGACTCTTCCGTTTTATTATTTTCGACTCCTAAATCTTTTATAAGCGAATTAAATTCAAGCTCTTTAAAAACTTTATAAAGACCGGCCTTGTTTTTTTCTTTTAAAGCAAAATCTTCAATGACATTAAATACTTTACTATTTTCCAAAGATTTTCCCGAACCGGGAATAAAATACGCTTCATTTAAGCTAATATCTTCATAGAAAGATGCAAGCTCTAAACTTTTATAAGCATCTTCTTTGTATATTAATAAAAGTTCTTTAAGCTTAGGCTTCTTAATATTATCTATGTTTTTATAAATGCCGTCTAAATTTTTATATTCTTTAATAAGCGCAAATGCAGTTTTCTCGCCAATCCCTTTAATTCCTGGTATATTATCCGACGCATCTCCCATAAGCGCCAAAACATATCTGTATTCTTCCGGCTTGATTCCGTTTTCTTCCTCAAAAATATTTTTTGTGATAATTTTATTTTTAAGGGCATCGTACATAAAAACTTTATCGGAGAGCAGTTGTTTAAGGTCTTTATCGCTGCTAACTATACAGATAGACGCATCGCCGCCTTCAAAGTTTTTTACCGTTCGGGCTATTAAATCGTCCGCCTCGTATCCGTTAAGCTTAAACGTTTCAAACCCCAGCAGATAAGAAATATCGGTTAGGTAATCGACCTGCGAAACCAAATCTTCGGGCATTCCTTTTCTATTGGCTTTATAAGCCTCGTACGACTGCTTCCTGAAACTTTCTTCGGAATCGAACAGGCATGCGCCGTATTTTATATCCGCTTCTTTAATTAGCTTCATAAGCATCCTGGTATATCCCAAAGCGGCGCCTGTAGGTTTTCCTTTTGAATTTGTAAGCGGAGGAAGGGCATAAAATGCCCTGTAAAAATAGGAACTGGAATCTATCAAAAAAAGATCGGCTTTAATGCTGTCTTTTTCCATGTTTTTTATTTATTTCTTGGAACGTCTATTACGTGGGTAAAGGCAAATCTATCGCCGAGCCTGTCGCCTTCCGGACTTTTCATAATAAAATATATTTCCGCCGCATATATAATAGCGCCGATTACGACCAATAAAAAATACCCTACTAAAGGTATAAAAGAAAAAAGCAGGGGTACGGCAATAAAAGAATTTCTTATAATGGATTCTTTAAACTCCGGCTGTTTATTATCTATGCCGGTCGTAACTTTTAATCCTATCAGCCTTTTGCCTAAGCTAGCCCCGTCAAAAAAGCCGTCGGCAATCAGCAGATAAAGAACTCCGGCCAGATAACCGTAAGGATAAAACATCTCGCTTAAAAAACCGAATATCAGCAAATCTATAGTCTTTGCGATAAATCTGTGAAGGACGTTTGCTTTTTTATTCATAAATCAATTTATTATAGTAATTATTTATCGCCGATTAAAGCGCTTCTTCCTCTTAGCGGTTCGTAAATACAGTAAGGCTCTTCTTCCATATAATCTCCTTTTTCGTAATAAGCTCTTGCCCTGCAGCCTTCACAGACTTTTTTATATTCGCATATACCGCATTTGCCCTTTAAAAGTCCCGTATCCCTTAAATTTAAAAATACCTCGGAACCATTCCATATCTCTTCGGCAGACTGCTTTGTAACGTCTCCCGCCTGAACGGGAAGATATCCGCACGGCTGGACTATTCCCTTTCTCGATATAAACATCACTCCGCTTCCGGCAAGGCATCCTTTGGTAACTGCATTCATTCCGTGCGTTTCAGGAGTTATAGTTATGCCTGCGTCTTTTGCCTTTTTATGCATAATTCTAAAAAAATGAGGCGCGCAGGTCGCTTTTAATTCTATTTTACCTCTAAACTCCATAGTCTTGTCGTAAAACCAGGAAAGTATATCTTCATATTTCTGCTTATCGAGCATCTGGGAATCGGCAATTTGAACTCCGCAACCTACCGGCACAAGCATAAATATATGCAGGGCTTTTAAATTGTTTTTAATAGCTAATTCAAGTATATCCGGTACTTCGTCTTCATTATGCCTTGCTATAGTCGTGTTTACCTGAACTTCTATGCCTTCTTTCTGCAGATTTTTAATTCCGTTAAAAGCGCTCTCGAAAGAACCCGGTATCATCCTGAATGAATCGTGGGTTTTGGCGTTTGAACCGTCAAGACTTATAGAGACTCTTTTAATACCGCTTCCTATAATCCGCTTTGCAACTTTTTCGTCGACTAAAGTTCCGTTGGTGGCAAGCGCCACTCTTAAGCCTTTTTTAGTCGCATATTCGGCTATATCGAAAATATCTTCCCTGTAAAGCGGCTCGCCTCCCGTTAAAATAAGTATCGGACTGCTGAACTTGCATAAATCGTCTATGACGCTGAAACATTTTTCCGTCGAAAGTTCGTCTTCCTGTCTTTCCATCTGCGCTTCCGCCCTGCAGTGAACGCATTTAAGGTTGCATCTTGCGGTAAGCTCCCAGAAAACCAATCTTAGTTCGTTTTTTTTGGGCATTGCTCCGCCGTGCGTCATGCCTGCCGGATGACCATGCGGATTAGACATATGGTTATTTTGCATCGTGTATCTCCTCTTCGGTCAAATAGCAGGCCGGATCCGGCGACCATAAGTCGTCTTCTTTCGCTTCGGACCTTACTCTGAAATTTCCGTTGCATATATCGAGCCATTTACAGGTTTTACATTTTCCTTTTACGTATTCTTTTTTGTTTTTAAGCTGTTTCATTAAAGGATTTGAGGTGTCCGTCCATATTTCGCTGAATTTTCTTTCCTTCACGTTTCCGAAAGAATAGTGCCTCCAAAACTGGTCGGCATAAACTTCGCCGTCCCAGCTGACGCATCCTATGCCTACTCCGGAACTGTTTCCGCCGTTCATTTTAAGCAGGCTCATAACGTTTGCGGCTTCTTCGGTTTTGCCTTCTTTTAAAAGTTTTAAATAAATATAAGGACCGTCGGCATGGTTGTCCACCGTGAGGACTTCTTTTTGATTGTCCCTTGAATAAATCTCTTTGGTCAGTTCAAGTATGGTATCTACCGTCTGCCTCGTCTCTTCATGCGTTAAGTCCTCTTCCATAAGCTTTGTTCCTCTTCCCGCATAAACAAGATGATAAAAACAGATTCTCGGAATATTTTCTTCTTCCATGAGTTTAAAAATTCCGGGTATTTCCTCTGCATTTCTTTTGTTTATCGTAAACCTGAGTCCCACCTTAATGCCCGCTTCCTTGGCATAATTTATACCTTCTATCGCTTCCCTGAAAGCGCCCTTTTTGCCCCTGAACTTGTCGTGAACCGGTTCTAAACCGTCTAAGCTTACGCCAACGTAAGATAATCCGACTTTTTTTAATTCTTTTGCCAGTTCTCTCGTAATAAGCGTTCCGTTGGTCGAAATAACCGCTCTCATTCCTTTAGACTTTGCATAAAAACACAAGTCTAAAAAATTGGGGTGCATCAAAGGTTCTCCGCCTGAAAAAAGCATAACCGGAGAGCCGAAAACGGATATATCGTCTATAAAAGCTTTTCCTTCTTCAAGAGTAAGCTCGTTGTTGTATTGAAGGTTTTTAGACTGCGAATAGCAGTGAACGCAGTTTAAATTGCAAGTTCTCGTCATGTTCCATACTATAACGGGTTTTTTATCTTCCGAAAACTGCAAAAGATGCGAAGGAAGTTTGCTGGACATGCGCCCGTATCTGAGTGCGTCCGAGGCGTGAACCCCTCCGCAGTAAAGTTTTGAAATTCCTATCATTTATATCTTCTCCTTTAGTTTTTTTTATCTTTTTTATAATAACCTAATATTCCGTCTATAAGCGAATCTATATTAACGTCTTTAGATATTATATCAGATTTTATGCCAAATCCCAACGCATATTCGGCCGTTTTGTTTCCTATGCTTGCAAACTTAACGCCTGAAGAAACGACTTTTTTCAAAAGATTTTCGTCGATATCTTTTAAAGCGTTTGCAAAATTTTCTACGGTGGAATAGCTTGTAAAAGTAACCAGAATATTTTTTAAATCTAAATTATCCGGCAGACCTATATTTTTGCCTGTTTTTTTTAGGGAAACAAAAACTTCTTTTATAGCTTCTTTAGACTCTTCCGGCACTACGGTTTCATAAACGGGCAAATTTTCGACATGGGCTCCCTTAGAAGCAAGAAATTCCGGAAGGTCTTTGTTGATTTTTAAAGCCTGCGGAAAAAGAATCTTTTTATCTTTAATATTGACGTCCTTTAAGACATCTATTATTCCGGTCTGGGAAGGCTCGGACGGAATTATATCGGGAATTACGCCGTATTTTAAAAGCTCCGTTGAGGAAACTTTGCCTACCGAAATAATTTTTTTACCTGGAAACGCTCTTGTATCCATTCCTTTTGAAAAAAAACGGCCGAAAAATCCCGAAACTGCATTTGCGCTGGTAAAAATTAAATAATCGTACTGTTTAATATTGCCTATAACTTTATCGATTTTAGTTTCATCTATATTTTTACTTTCTTTCATTATTTTTATAAGAGGAAGATTTATTACGAATGCGCCGAGCTTCTTAAGTTTTCCCGACAGCGTTCCCGATTGCCCCTCGCCTCTGGTAACTATAACGCTTAAACCGCTTAACTGCCTCGTTTCGAACCAGTTCAGCGTATTTCTTAATTTTACTACGTTGCCCACGATTAATATCATCGGACTTTTTAATCCTTTTTTTTCTACCTCTTCGGCTATAGTGCTTAAAGTGCCTACAGCGGCTTTCTGGTTTAAGGTAGTTCCTTCCTGAATAACCGCGCAGGGTGTATCTTTATCTTTTCCTGCTTCTATTAAATTTTTAGTATTGGAATCTAAATTTTTATAACCCATTAATATGACGATAGTATCGGCTCCCGCTAATCCTTTCCAGTTTATCGTGCTTTTTTCCTTATGCTCCCCCTCATGTCCCGTAACAATAGCTACCGTAGAAGCGTAATCTCTGTGGGTCAACGGTATTCCCGCATAAGCAGGAACGGCAAAGGAAGAAGAAATACCCGGTATTACCTCAAATTCGATATTGTCTTTAAACAGCCTTTCGGCTTCTTCCCCGCCTCTTCCGAAAAGATAAGGGTCGCCTCCTTTAAGCCTTAAAACGACGCTGTTGTTTTTAGCTTTTTCTGCAAGAAGTTCGTTGATGGAATATTGAGGAAGAGTGTGGTTTGAAGATCTTTTGCCGGCATAAATTATTTCGCATCCTTCTTTTGCAAAAGATAAAATTTCCTCGGAAATAAGGCTGTCGTAAATTATTACGTCGGCTTCACATAGAATTCTTTTGGTTTTAAGCGTAAGCAGTTCGGGATCTCCGGGGCCGGCTCCCGCAAGATAAACTTTACCGGTTTTTTTTACTTCTTTAGTCTTCATATGATTTTAAATTCCTTTTTAATTTTTAATTTATTATTTTACAGATTATTTTTCCCGAGTATTCCTACTGCGCCTTTTTCGATAAGTCTTAATGCCAAGCCGTTACCGATATTTTCATAATCTTCTTTCTTGCCCTTAAATTCATCTTCTAAGTATTCCCCTGCGGTATTTGAAACAAAACCTTTTATGTAAATTTCACCGTCTTTAATGTAAGCATATGCGCCTACCGGCGAAGCGCACCCGCAGTCCAATGCTCTAATGCACGCCCTTTCCGCAAAAACCGCCTTAAAAGTGTCTTCGTCGTTTAAAGGTTTCATAATTTCTTTAATATCGTCTCTGATTGTTTTATATTCCACTGCTATTACCCCCTGTCCGCACTGGGGTATATATATGGAAGGGTCTAAATAAGCGTCTATATAAGACTGAAGATTAAGCCTGGCTAATCCTGAAGATGATAAAACTATCGCATCGAAAAAACCTTTTTTAACTTTTCCCAATCTCGTATCTATATTACCTCTTAACGGCTCGAATATAAGGCCTTCTGAATATCTGTTCAAAAGAGAGCGTCTTCTTAAACTTGAAGTGCCGACGATCGCGTCTTTTTTTAAAAGTCCGGTTAAATCTTGGATATAACCCGTTAAAGGCGATTGCGGCTTTTTCTTAAGTATTATGCAGTCGCTTGGATCATCTCTTTTAAGCGTAACGCCTATTTCCAAGCCTTCCGGAATTACTTGAGGCACGTCTTTTAAGCTGTGAACGGCAATATCTATACCGCCGTTAAAAAGAGCTTCTTCTATTTCTTTGACGAACAAACCTTTTCCGCCGAAACTGCTTAACGAAGCATTTAAAATTCTATCTCCGGTCGTTTTTACCGTTATTATTTCTACGCTAACGGTTTCATTTAAACTTTCGTAATGCGATTCCAGTATGCTTTTAACTAGATTTGCCTGATATAAAGCAAGTTTGCTTCCTCTTGTTCCTAATTTAATTTTCAAAGTTCGCCTTTTATTTTACAAGTTTTATTTTAGTTTCGTTATATGACGTATCCGATTCCGCAGCATGCTTTTTAGAGGCATCTTTGGAAATATCCTGATAATCTTCTGCATCAAGATTAAAAAGAGCCTTGACGGTTTTAATAGAATTTATTCCATCAGGATTTAAACACGACTTTTTAATCAGCATTGTCGGTTCATGAAGCAGTTTGTTTGTTAATGAATTAACAACTATATCTTTTTCTTTTTCGTCGGTTATATATCTTGAAAGTTCGGATTCAAGCAGATTTTTAATTTTATTTCTTAAAGAAATTATAACAGGAACGGCATTTAGGGACTCTTTCCAGTTCATAAACTCGCCTACCGCGGCATTTATTAAATCTATAGCCGCATCGGCTTCATGCTTCCTTATTTCCATATTGTTTTCTATCATTTTCCCTATATCGTCTATGTCGAATAAATAAACGTTGGGTATTTTATTTATTTCCGGATCTATGTTTCTCGGCATAGAAATATCGATTAAAAATAAAGGTTTCTGTTTGCGCATTTTTATAACCGGTAAGATATCTTCATACTTTAATATATAATCTTCCGAACCCGTAGAACACAAAACGATATCGGAATTCGGCAAGTTTTTGTAATATTCCGAAAAATCTATTACGTTTAAATATCTTTTTTCCTTATCTTCAAAAGATTCTTCGACGAACCTGAGCGCTTTCTCGGCGGTTCTGTTTGCTATATTGATATTTTTTACGCCGTATTTTATAAAATGTTTTACTGTAAGTTTGCCCATTTCGCCTGCACCGAGAAGAAGCACTTTTTTATCTTCCAAACCGTTAAAAATTTTGCGGGACAGTTCTACGGCGGCATAGCTGACCGACACTGGAGAAGCCGCTATTTTAGTTTCCGTTCTGACCGTTTTTGCGCAGTTAAAAGCTTTATGGAACAGTTTATTTAAAAACTGGCCGCTGGTATTAAACTTGCAAGCCTCATTATAAGCTCCTTTTAACTGACCGAGTATCTGCGGCTCGCCTATTATCATGGAATCTAAACTTGACGCTACCGTAAAAAGATGTCTTACGGCATCTTCGTTGAGATGCATATATAAAATTTTTTCCTTTTCCAAATCGTCGAAAAAATATTTTGCGATGTAATTTTTAATCGCATGTCCGCCTTTTCCCTGAGTCCAGTAAGAAAGATTCATTATAAATTCGGACCTGTTGCATGTCGTAAGAACGGCTGTTTCTTTTATAAGCTGTCTGCCTGCTTCATCTTTGAGTTCAAGCAGTTTTTCGATAAACTCCCGCCTCAGTTCCGCCGTGAGAAGTTTTTTTGAAACCGTCTCCCTTTCGTTTATATTTGAGGTCTTATGATTTAACCCAATAATTAAAATATCCATGAAATTTATTATACTATAATATGTCTTAAATTTATTAATTATTCAAATCCATGAAAAGCCGGAAAAAAATAAAAAGAGAAACTTAAGCTGGCTAATATAAGCAGAAAACCTATGATGCCGAAAACAGCCGCCCTCTTTCCTCTCAGGCCTTTTGCCATCCTTTCGTGCAATAAAACGGCATAAATAAACCATGTTATCAAAGACATAATTTCAATCGGCTTTACGACCAAAAACGTTTTAAATAAAGAACTCGACAGATAAATTCCCATAACTATTCCTATAGTTATAAACGGGAAACCTACTTTTAAGCAAATATAATTTATGTTATCCAGCAGTTCCAAATTGTAGCCCACGCCTGAAGACATATCTAAAATTTTCAAATTCTTTTTATTCTTTATTTTTCTTTCCTGAAAAATATATATTAAAGAAACTATAAAAGAA
This sequence comes from Candidatus Acidulodesulfobacterium acidiphilum, assembly GCA_008534395.1. NCBI lineage: Bacteria > Candidatus Acidulodesulfobacteriota > Candidatus Acidulidesulfobacterales > Candidatus Acidulidesulfobacteraceae > Candidatus Acidulidesulfobacterium > Candidatus Acidulidesulfobacterium acidiphilum. The sequence continues at coordinate 211,842 of SHMQ01000001.1, read as the reverse complement.
AGGGCAAAAAGAGAATCGCCTATCAATATAAGCAATATATGCGTAAGAAGAATAACTCTATCGGTATTTGCCATAATCGGCATTATACGAATATGCGGAACAAAAAAAGCTATGAACAAATTTAGCGCGACTAAAGGGGTAATATATAATAAAATATATTCCACTTTATAAAAAAAACTAAATATTACTACTACCAACATTAAAATCCATGCATTAAAAAAAACGAACTTGTCTATGTGAACAGGAACGGCAAGCCCTTTAATGCCCAAAAATGTTAAAAAAATTATGCTCTGGCATATAAATCCCGCATAAACTAAATAAGTAAAAACTTTATGGAATTTTTTATCTTTAAACGTAAAAACGACATAGGATAATATATAAATAATTAAAGGAATTAAATATAATTCTTTAAGCATTATGGTTTATGCCCTCTTGATAAAATTGCTTATAAAAAGACTCGCTTCGGAAAATCGTTTATCCTTTATAATATCGAAAAGATCAGAATTTATTAATTCTTCAAAAAGCTCCTGATTTTTATTCTGCGGATATTTTTTTAATTTAATCTCTTTCCTTATAAAACCGAGGATTTTTACGTAAGTATCGTATTCTTCTCCGTAAACTTTTTCTAAATCTTCCCTGATTTTTCTGGCAAGCCTAGGACTGTGTCCGCTAGTAAAAATAGCTATGTCGAACTCGCCCCTGGAAACAAGCGCAGGAAGCGTGAAAGTACAAAAATCCGGCTTATCGGCGACATTTATTAAAATATTTCTTTTAACGCATCTTTCGTAAAGTTTTTTTTCCATATTGGAATTTTCATCTCCAGCCGATACCGCACAGAATACGGCAAACGCTCCTTTCTCATCGCCTGCTTCATATATTCTTTCTATAATTTTTAAAGCGTTTTTATCGGCAAGTTTTTTAATTTCTTCCGATACTTCAGGGGCTATAACCGTTATATCGGCTCCGCGCTCATGAAGCCTTTCGACTTTTCTGGAAGCAACCGAACCGCCGCCGACGACTAGGACTTTTTTTCCAGCAATATTAAGGTTGACGGGATAATATTTCATCAATTTTCACCGAAAACTATAGCCGAAAAAATAAGAATTTCTGCGCCTTGCTTATATGCGTCGGAGGGAAGGCCTGCTTTCATCGAAACCGCCTCCAAAAACTGTTGCCTGTCCATACCGTTTTCTGTAGCGACCTGGGGAAGCAGAACTCCGTGGCGACCGTTTTTTATAATATATAAACCGTGTTTCCCTATTTCTATTTTTTCAAGGTCGTCTATTTTTTGAAGAGGAGTCAAAACGGATATTTCAATTTTGACGTTTTTAAGTTCGACATCGTTTAGCGGCATAAATCTTGGATCGCTGAAAGCCGCTTCTTTTGCCATGTTATAAACATTTTGATAAACGGGAATATTAAAATTAAAATTGCCTATGCATCCTCTTAATTGCTCGCCTTTTGTTTTAAGGGTGACAAATACGCCCGCGTCTGCCTTAAGATTGTCGGTCAACGAAGAAATTAAATCTTTAGAGTTAATATATAAATCTCTACTGCGGTTAAAACTGTCCTCTATCGATCGTCTGGCTATTTTTAACAAAACGGATTTTTCGTTTTCCGTTAAATCGTAATTTTTCATGTTTATCGCCTCTAACAATTTTTAATTTTATATGACCATTCTATATCTACGCACTGTTTCAGCATAGCCCAAACGCTGCAATATTTATCTTTAGAAAGTTCTATAGACCTTATGACGGCCTGTTCTTCGATATTTTCTCCGGTAAATTCATAAATTACGGTTATTTTTGTAAAAACTCTGGGATGGGTATCCGCTCTTTCGCCCGTCACGTTTACTTTAAAATCGGTAATAATTTGCTTTTTTTTCTTTAAAATGGATATTATATCCATAGAACTGCATCCGGCGAGACTTACCATAATCAAATCGGTAGGTCTTATGCCTGCTTCGTCGCCTCCGGTATCTTTAGACGTATCCAATAATATAGAATAGTTTTCGTTATGTTCGGAAACTGCTTTAAATTGTAAATTTTTTAAATATTCTAATTTTATCCCCATAATGCCTCCTTACTTTCAATTTTTTTGCGTAGTACCGGAATTCAATTCTTGTACTACAATCAGATAAACTCGTCTTTTATGTCTCTTTCCAAAAGTTTTATTATGGCATCGGAAGGCTTCAGCCCTTCGTAAAGAATGGAGTAAACCACTTCGGTAATGGGCATATAAATGTTTTTTTCTTTAGCTATATTATGCACCGATTTTGTCGTCGCAACTCCTTCCGCAACCATCTTCATTCCTTTTAAAATATAATCTATATTTTCCCCTCTACCTATCCTTAGCCCCACCGTTCTGTTTCTGCTTAAGTCGGATGCTGCGGTAAGCATTAAATCGCCTATACCTGAAAGTCCGGTAAAAGTTTGACTATCCGCCCCCATAACCTCGCCGAATCTAGTCATTTCGACGATACCGCGGGTAAGAAGAGCCGCCCTGGCATTGTTGCCGAGTCCAAAACCGTCGGAAACTCCAGCTGCAATAGCAATTACGTTTTTAAGCGAACCTCCAAGCTCTACCCCTTTAACGTCGTTTAAAGTATATACTCTAAAGTGTACCGCTTTTTTAAAAAAATTTTTTATTTCATTTAAAATTTCATTGTTTTGCGATGCAATGCATACTGCGGTAGGCAGATACCTTGAAACTTCCGCCGCAAAACTAGGACCGCTTAAAACTGCATATCTTTCTAACATTTTATCTCCGAATACGCTTTTAAAAACCTCGCTCGGCAAATTCATGGACTCGTCTCCCATCCCTTTAGCGGTGTTTAAAAATATATACGAGCCGAAATCAAATTTATCTTCCTTTTTTTTTATATCTAAAAGAGTACTCTTTAGCGCCTTGGACGGAACGGTTAAAAATATAATTTTACAATTTTTAAAAACGGTTTCATAATCGTCTGTTACCGTTATATTTTCGTCCAGCCTGACATCCTTTAGATAGTATTCGTTATATCTTTTTATTTTTAATTCTTCGGCAAACTCTTTATTCCTGCATTTTAAATAAACTTCGTCCGCAAATTTTGAAAAATTAACGGCTAAAGCCGTTCCAAAACTCCCCGAACCGATAATTCCCACGGTTTTATTCATAATCTTCCGTCATTAAATCGTTTGACGATATTACGGCGCTGACTACTCTTTCGGTTTCGTCCAAATTGACTAATTTAACGCCCATAGTGTTTCTTCCTATGCTTCTTAAATTAGACTCGTTAATCCTTATAATTTTACCGTTAGAGGTTATTAAGATTATATCGTTATCTCCCGAAGCTTTAAGCACGGAAACGACAAATCCGTTTCTCGCTCCCGTTTTAACGGCTATTATCCCCTTGCCGCCCCTGCTCTGCTTCCTAAATTCGGTCATGATAGTTTTTTTGCCGTAACCTTTTTCCGTTATAGAGACAAGATAATCGTTTTCCGAAGAAAGAACGTCCATAGACACCACCTCGTCGTTTTTTGAAAGAGCTATGCCTCTTACGCCCATAGCTCCCCTTCCAAGCGTTCTAAAATTATCCACGTCCGCGCAAAGGGATTTTCCGTTTTTCGTAGCGATAACTACAAGCTGATTTTTTAAGGCATTGTCAACTATCCTGGTACTTATGACTTCGTCGCCTTCTTTAAGTTTTATGGCTATTAAACCGTTTTTTCTGATATTTGAAAACTTATCTAAAGATGTTTTTATTATCTGCCCCTTTTTAGTTGCTATAAATATAGAGTAATTAACGTCGAAACTTTTAATAGGAAGCACTGACGAAACGGTTTCTTTTTCTTTTAAGCTAAGAAGATTTACTATCGGTTTGCCTTTCGAGGTTTTAAGAGTTTCCGGTATAGCGTAAACGTTTAATTTATACGCGTTTCCAAAATTTGAAATGAAAAGAATATTATCATGCGTATTTGCGCAAAAAGAACTTGCCACAAAATCTTCTTCTTTGGATTTTATGCCCGTCTGACCTTTGCCTCCCCTGTTTTGAGCCTTGAAAGTCGAAAGTTTGGTTCTTTTAATGTAGCCGTTTTCCGTCATCATAACTATCATTGCTTCATTGGGAATAAGATCTATCAGTTCTGTTTCGTTTTCCTCCGGCACTATCTCCGTCTTTCTTTCGTCGCCGAATTTCTCTCTTATAATTTTAAGCTCTTCTTTTATAACGTCTTTTATAAGTTTTTCGCTGGCAAGCAGTTCTCTTAATTTTTTTACTTTATCCAATATTTCTTCGTATTCTTTAATAATATGTTCGCGTTCAAGATTAGTGATTTTTTCCAATTTTAAGTCGAGTACCGCCCGTGCCTGAATTTCGGAAAAGCTGTATTTCTGCATAAGACGTTCTTTGGCGGCGGAAGGAGATGCAGAAGTTTTAATGAGTTCTATAACTTCGTCTATATTTTGCGCTACGACTTTAAAGGCCTCCAATATATGAAGACGCGCTTCGGCCTTTTTCAGTTCGAATATCGTTCTTTTCGTTACGACTTCTTTTCTGAAATCTACGAAAAGAGCCAGCATATCCTTTATATTTAAAATTTTAGGCTGGTTATTTACTATCGCAAGAAAAATTACTCCGAAAGTTTCCTCGAGTTGGGTGTGTTTAAACAGGTTGTTCATTACGACGGTTTCGTTTGCGTCTCTTTTTAGTTCTATAACTACCCTCATTCCCTCCCTGTCCGATTCGTCGCGAAGATCCGATATCCCTTCTATTTTTTTTTCCTTTACGAGTTCCGCTATGCGTTCAAGTATTTTAGACTTGTTGACCTGATATGGTATCTCCGTAATAATTATTTTTGCTTTTTCAAAATGATGTCTTGCCCTTACTTTAACTAGCCCTCTTCCCGTGTTAAAATAATTATTGATTCCCGAATAACCGTAAATAATGCCTCCGGTAGGAAAATCGGGGCCTTTAATTATTTGCATAAGTTCGTCTATAACGCATTCCGGATTATCCATATAATAAAGAACTGCATCCACGGCTTCCGTAAGATTATGCGGCGGTATATTTGATGACATGCCGACCGCTATTCCCGACGAACCATTAACTAAAAGATTCGGAAATTTAGCCGGCAAAACTGCAGGTTCTTGCAAAGAACCATCATAGTTCGGAGTAAAATCTACGGTTTCAAAATCTATATCGTCTAAAAGGAAAGACGAAAGCTTAGTCATCCTTATTTCCGTATATCTCATAGCCGCAGGCGGATCGCCGTCTATAGAACCAAAGTTTCCCTGTCCGTCGACGAGAGGATATCTTAAAGAAAAATCCTGCGCCATCCTGACGGTTGCATCGTAAACCGCCGCATCGCCGTGAGGATGATATTTACCTATAACGTCTCCGACGATTCTTGCGGATTTTTTATACGGTTTATTAAAATCATTGCCTATTTCGTTCATAGCAAAAAGAATTCTTCTGTGAACGGGCTTTAATCCGTCTTTTACTTCGGGAAGCGCCCTGCCTATAATAACGCTCATCGCGTAATCTAAGTAGGACTGCCTCATCTCGTCTTCAATGTTAATGTTGATAATGCTTGTTTGTTCCAAAATTTTTCTCCTTTGTATTTATTTATTTAAATACGGGGTAGAATGCAATTCTGTCCTCGTCACAAATTGATTATTATCCGCCGATTGAGTTCATAAAATCGTTTGCCCAAGAAATATCTCCTTTTTTTTCCGTTTTTTCTTTAAAGTTATGCTTAAAATGTTTTAACTTAACTATATTAGAAATTTTTTCGAAAACAATTTCGTCGTCGCTCTCTTTTAAAATATCTTTAATATTGTACTCCTCGTCATAAAAAAGACACAGCCTGAGATTTCCCGAGGCAGTCAGCCTTAGCCTGTTGCAATCGCCGCAAAAATGCTCGGACATAGGACTTATAAAACCTATAACCGCATCATTATCGTCAAAACCGAAAATCCTGCTTACTCCATCGTAAACGCTTAATTTATTGTCGTAAACATTTTCGTCCGATACGTTATTATATTTTATTTTTGATTTCTTAGGCTTAAAATCATCAAACTCTAATTTTATTTTTTCTTCTATCTCTTGCGACGACACTGCATCCGCTATATTGCCTCCGATTGGCATATATTCTATAAATCTTAAATTAAGTTCAAATTTTCTTGCAAAATTTACGAAATCTATAATTTCGTCGTCGTTGATTCCTCTTATTAAAACAGTATTGATTTTAATCGGATTATAGCCTATTTTTTTTGCAAGCTCTATGTTCTTCAAGACGGTTTCAAGTCTGCCGGTTCTTGTAATTTTTTTGAACTTTTCTTCGTTTAAAGAATCTAAGCTTATATTGATTCTTTTTAATCCCGCATCGAATAGACCGTGGGCATATTTATCTAAAAGAATGCCGTTAGTCGTCATAGAAATATTGTTTATATCTTTTATTTCCGAAAGTTTTTGCACAAAACCGATTAGGCCTTTTCTAGCCAAAGGTTCTCCCCCCGTGATCCTGACTTTGTTTAAGCCGTGTATTGAAAGAATGCGCACTAACCTTAAGATATCTTCGTATGAAATAATATCTTCGTGTTTTATAATGGAAACGCCGGATTCAGGCATGCAGTAAACGCATCTTAAATTGCACCTGTCGGTAACGCTTATTCTAAGATACGTTAATCTTCTGCCGTATCCGTCAACTAAATTATTAAATTTATACATTAGCGGTATATTTTATAAAAATTATTATGCGTTAATTAAAATAATCCGAAAAACGACTGCGGATTTTTAATCTTTTTCTTCTTTACGGTTTCAGTAGGCTCGGTGCCTTTAATATAAGGCATCAGTACAGGATCTTTATAACTTGAATTCGCTATTAAACCCGTATATGGATTAATCTCTGCAAAAACTATTCCTTTAGGTATAGAAAATGCCTGAGGACGAAAAATAAGAAGCGATTTGGACATATAAGAGTACCATATAGGCGCCGCAGTTATAGCTCCTACCATAAACCTGCCCATAGAATGAAAATCGTCTAAACCCGTCCAGACTCCCGTAACTAAAGAAGAAGTATATCCCATAAACACTCCGTCCCTATACTGGCTTGAAGAGCCGGTTTTGCCTGCCACGTAAGGCGTAATTTTCCGAATATTTCCAATAGTAACTCCAGTCCCGTTAGTTATGACTCTTTCCAGCATATTAGTCAATACATAAGCAACTTGAGGCGATAAAACCTGCTTGCATTCAGGTTTATAATGATAAAGCTCTTTTCCGTTCGGCGTTAATATTTTAATTATAAAAACAGGTTTGCATTCTTTTCCGCCGTTTGCAAAAGAAGTATATGCGTCCGTCAAGTCTATAAGACGGACGCTTGAAGAGCCGAGAGCCATAGTTAAGTTCCTGACTACATGATGAATGCCCATTTCATTGGCAAGATGCACGACTTTCTCAATTCCTACTTTTTTAAGCAGTTTGACCGCCACCACGTCTATAGAATGCGCCAGCCCGATAAGAAGCGTAGTAGGACCTGTAAATCTTCTCGAAAAATTGTGCGGTTTGTAATATTTTCCTGGTACTCCGGTAGGGTATATTACGGGGGTATTATTTATAATAGATGAAGGTGTATAACCTTCCGTAAGAGCTTCGGAATAAACTATTGGCTTAAAAGCCGAACCGGTCTGTCTTTTTGCGTAAAGCGCACTGTTAAACTGAGTTTGGCGAAAACTTATTCCTCCTACCATTGCCCTAACGAAACCGTTTTTAGGGTCTAACGAAACTAATGCTCCCTCTATAACGTCTTTTTCTTCCAAAGAAAAAACCGGTATATGATCTTTATTCCATCCGTCAAATTTGACTAATATTTCGTAACCCGGTTTTAAAGCCTGGTTAACGTTATTAATAGTCCTGTATGCAAAATACACGTATCTTTGAAAATGGGATGCCCATCTCATATTGGATACAGGCAGTATTCCTTTAAATTTTCCTAAGGCTACGTAAGCTACTTGACCGTTTTTAGAAATAGCCGTAACAAAACCTTTATACAAATCGCCTTTATACAAATATTTAATACGGTTTTTTTCGTTTTTTATCTTATTAAGCATTTCGCCGTAAGAATATTTATGTAAAGGTCCGGTGTAGCCGTATTCGTGGGTAAGTTTGATTAACCCTCTTTTAACCGCTTTATCTGCATACGTCTGCGCCCTTGCGCTTAACGCCGCGTATATTTTTAAGCCGCCTTCTTTATAAACCTGTTTGCCGTATTTGCTTATAATTTCCTGCTTAATAAAAGCAAGATAATACGGCGCTACGCCGTAATATTTAAAAAAATTGCTAAAAACAAGCTTTGTTTTATAAGCTTTTTCGGCCTGAGCTTTCGTTATAAATCCGTCGTTAGCCATCTGAAATAAAACATATTTCTGCCTTCTTTTAGCATCTTTATAATGAATATACGGATCTAAAAAAGAGGGGGCCTGCGGCAATCCGCCTAGCATAGCAGCTTCCGGCAGGGTAAGTTTCCATACGGGTACGCCGAAGTAAGTCAGCGAAGCCGCCTGTATGCCATAAGCATTATTGCCCAAATAAATCTGATTAAGGTATATATTTAATATTTCGTTTTTAGATAAATTATCCGCAACCCTATATGCTAAAATAGCCTCCCTCAATTTCCAAATATACGTTCTTTGATAAGGAATAAGGATAGTTTTTGCTACCTGCTGGGTTATAGTTGAACCGCCCTCCACAATATGTCCGGCAAAAAGATTAACGAAAAAAGCCCTCGTTATTGCTTTATAATCAAGCGGCCCCTGATTATAAAAATTTTTGTCTTCCGCCGCTAGAAAAGCCTCCCTTACCTGCAAAGGAATTTCGGAAAAAGGTACTACCTCTCTGTTGACTGAACCGAGATAACCTACCAATTTGCCGCTTGCCGAATATACGTAATTTACTTCCTGCGGATGATAGTCTTTCAAAGTATTAATACTTGGAACGGTAGAAGCAAGAATAAAATATAATACGGTAAGAATAACGACCGGTGCAAAAATTATAATCAGTATAGCCGAAATAATTATCTTAGTTAATTTTTTTTTCTTGGTTTTTGGTTTGCCCGAGTTTACCTCTTTAGCTTTTTTTTCGTCTTTAGTTTTCATAAAAATATTTTATATATATATTTAGTTAATTCCGCAATAAATTTACGGACATTTATATATTATACAATATTAATTTTAAGTTTGAAAGTTTGAAACGGATTTGCTGGAAATACTTATATCATTCAGGGGTAATAGAGGAGGAGCCGTTTTTGTCTTTTGCGCTTTTTGAACCCTTAAGCAGGAAAATAACCGGCATAGACACGACAAAACATACCGCCATAAATATAAATGCCATATTAAAAGCAATCATCGTAGATTGCTGAGTTACCATACCGTTAATTAATGCAAGAACCTTTTTGACGGGAGGATAAAACACAAAAGAATGCGTAATTTGAGCGGCTCTCCTTAAGGATAACATCGTCTGCGTATTGTCGCTTATATTTTGTACGAGAACGGAATGCGCCATCTGGGTATTATTATCTATCATCGTAGCCAGTATAGCTATACCTATCGAACCGGCAACCTGCCTAATCAGATTAAACAAACCTGCTCCGTCTATTTTATATTTATTTTCAAGCGTAATCAAAGAAGATGTCATAAGGGAAACTATTATCAATCCGAAGCCTAAACCCTGCGTAAACTGAGGCCAAAAAACATCCCAAAAACCCATATTAAGACTCATTGAGCCTATCTGAATCGAAGATATAATAGATAAAATAAATCCTATAAAAACTAAAATTTTTGGCCCTACTTTATTAAACAGCCTGCCTGCAAGCGGCATGCTTATAACCATAGCAAGACCCCTCGACATTATAGCAATACCTGCATCGTATGCTGAATACCCCATTATTTTTTGCAAAAACATAGGCAGAAGAAACAGGCTTCCGAATATTCCGAGGCTAAAAACCATAGACAAAAAAGAATTAGCCGATAAATTTATATCTTTTAAAACTTTAATGTTAACCGCCGGATTTTCCACTATGAGTTCAGTTATAACGAAAAGTACCGAAGCAACTGCCGATATAATTGTTAGATTCACTATATAGCTTGAAGAAAACCAGTTTTTATACTGACCGTCCGTTAAAACAATCTGCATTGCCCCGAGTCCTACGGTTAAAAAAATTATGCCGAGCCAATCTACGTTTCCTTTTATCCTCTTCATTAAAGGATGGTCTTCGATTATTAAATAAATAAGTATAAGGTTTAAAAGTCCTATGGGAAGATTAACGTAAAATACCCACGGCCAGGAATAATTCGTTACTATCCAGCCTCCGATATAAGGGCCGATTGCAGGGCCTAAAACTATCGCAAGGCTGAATATCGCCATAGCCTTACCCTGTTCTTTTTTTTCAAAATTTTCGGCAAGGTAGGTCTGCGACAAAGGTATAAGGGCTCCGCCGCCTACGCCCTGCAGGAGGCGGAAAAGAACTATGGAGTCTAAATTCCATGAAAGACCGCACAAAGCGGAACTTACCGTAAATAAAAAAACGGAAGATATGTAATAATTTTTCCTGCCGAAACGCGAACTAAAAAAACTTACCAAAGGCATTAGAATAACGCCGGAAAGCATATAACCCGTAACAACCCATGTAACCTGCTCTATCGAGGCATCCATTGCGCCCTGTATATAGGGCAGGGCGACGTTTACTACGCTCATATCCATACTGTATAGCGTAGTGCTTGGAATTACCGCTAAAACTATCAGCCATTTATTTTTTAAATTCATGTTCATAATCTAAATCCATCATTATGGAAAAGGTGGAAAAGGTGTCAGATTTTATTTTCCGCATACTAAACAGTCGATTAACAGAAAATTTGTTTCCGGAAAATTAATCTGACACCTTTTCCATAATGTTAATAAAGAGTTTATTTTTCTATTTTAACGAACGGTTCTACCGATAGCCCGGGATAAAGAGGGGTCTTAGAGTAAAATTCTTTGTTTAAATTAATTTTTACGGGAACCCTCTGCACTACTTTTATATAGTTTCCTGTCGCATTTTCCGGCGGAAGAAGGCTAAAAACCGAACCGGTTCCCGATTGAAAACTTGATACCGTCCCGTGAAAAGTAACGCCCGGATAAGCATCGACTGTTATAATAACCGGCGCGCCTATTTTTATATTATCAATGTCCGACTCTTTAAAATTAGCCACTATCCAGACTTTGCGAAGATTGACTACATTAAGGTAAGGAATGCCGGGCATAACGTAACTTCCAACGTTTACGTTCTTTTTCGTCACATATCCGTTGCATGGCGCATAAACTATCGTTCTGTGCAGATTAATTTGGGCTATTTTATAGGCGGCGCGCGCCGTCTTTGCAAAGAAAACCCTTGATTTTAAAGCCGTCCTTAATTCCGCTATGCTTGCGGCAATCTGTGTCAGATTCGCTTCGTCTGCGCCGACTTTTGCCAAAGTCATCTTGTATTTTGTAGCCATTTCATCGAACATAAGTTTTGAAGCGGCCTTTCCTTCATAAAGATTTCTGTATCTTATATAATTCTGACGGTCTAATTTTTCTAAAGCTTCGTCGGCTTTAAGCTGATATCTTGCTTTTGCAAGAGCGCTGTTCTGGACTAAAATAGAAATCGATATCTGTTTTATCTGTTTTTTGCTGGCTTTAAAACCGGCGAGCGACCTGTTTACGTCCTGAATATAATCGGATTGGTCTATTTTAAAAAGCGGCTGTCCTTTTTTTACGAACTGATTTTCTTTGACGTATACTTCTACGACTTTACCCTTGACCTGAGGAGCAACAGGCACTATAGCGCTGCTTCCGTCCACGAAAGCGTCGCTTGTCGTAACGTGGGAGAATGAAAATTCGATATTATGAAGTTCAAAAATCGTCCCGATAACTAAAACTACGATTATTGCTATTAAAACGTATTTCTTTTTTACTCTGTTTTTTTTGCCGTTGCCGTTTACGTTGCCGCCGATATTTTTATCGTCGCCATTATCTGCGTTAACGGCATTTACGGCACCTTCATTTGTTTTATTCTCCATATCTATTCCTCCCTATGTCTCTTTGAAGCTTGGCTAAATATATATCGTATCCGTAAAGCGAATCGTAATAGTTTAATTGGGCATGTTTAAGATAAGTTTCCGCGTCTAAAACTTCGGTTGACGTGGTAGTTTCCTGTATATACTGCAAATTTGTAATTTTAAGATTCTCTTTAGCCTGCCTTACCGACAATTTTGCAGCTTTAATATTTTTAAAAGCCGTCCGAAGATTTAATAAATCGCTTTTAACCTCAAGCCTGACGTCGTTTATATAAGATTTAAGGCTATATTTTAAGGCAGTCTTTTCATGCTTTTCTTTCTGATAATTATCCGACGTTTTAAACCAGTTAAACAGCGTCCATGTAGCGCTTAAACCTATTATCTTATTTTCCTGATTATTAAACGCATTATTTTCAGCAAGCCAGTTTTGGCCGGACTGAGAATATGCGGCAAAAGCCGAAACATGAGGATAATACCTGCTCTCGGCAATCTTTTCTTTAAGCGTCTCCTGCTTAATTTTAAACCTGAATATTTTTAATCCAGGTCTGTGCCTTAAGGCATAAACAAAAAGAGGGCTTAACCGGTATCTTTTAAAATTAACGTAACGTATATTTTTAAAACCGTCCTTTGCGTTAATGTTTTGATTGAGAACGGTATTGAAATTCGACACGGCAATATTTAAAGCGGCTATGGACGACGTCTTATACTGCACGGCGTCCGCAAGGGCGACTTCGGATTTCAGCAGGTCGTTATAAGGAATTACGCCCTGTTTGTAAAGGAGTTTTGCCTGCATTTCGTGGGATTTTAAAGATTTTACCTGTTCGCCCGCTACTTTTAACTGCTCCTGCGCCCTTAAAACGTTAAAATACGCCAATTTTACGCCTTCTATAACGTTTAAGACGGCTTCATGTTTTTGAACCCTCGATATATTTATGCCTATTTTTGCAAGTTCTCTTTTATCGAGAAGCGCAAAACCTGTAAAAACAGGCTGGGTTATTTGAAGGCTCCAGTTAAAATTAGTATCGGAATTCATATATATGCGGGGAGGAAAATACATATAGCCGTTTTTGCCGCCGCTTTTACTAAACGTCGGGATAGGCACGTGCGACGTCTGAAGATACGGCTGGTATTCCATTCTCGACGCATTGTAGTTAAACGAAAGTTTCGGCAGCATACCTGCGGTAGCCGCGTTAAAATTTGCCTGCGCCGCCTTAACCCTTTGAACCGCGCTTTTTATTAAATCGTTGTTTTTCAGCGCCTGCCTTACGGCCCTGTTTACGGTATATGCGCCGTTTTGAGCCCTTTGCCGCCCCATACTTATGCCGCCGTTATATTTATGCTTATTTTTAAACATTTTTTTGTTTGTTTGAGCATAAACGTTGAAAGGCAATACAAGGCTTATTATATAAACAATAATTATTAAAAAAACGGATGCAATTATATTTTTTTTCATTTTATTTTATCGCCTAATAAGCCGTTTTATTTACTTTTCGGCAGATGCCTTTTTAATTAAAGGAAGCAAATTTTTTAAAACTTCGTTTTCGCCGTTAAGGCTGTAATTCATCCATGTGCCTTTTCTTCTGGTCGTAACGAGACCGGACTTTCTAAGAATGCCCAGATGAAAAGAAAGGTTGGGCTGTGATATTTTAAAAATTTCCTGAAATTTACAAACGCACATTTCTCCGTTATCTATCAACAGGCTTATAATCTCAAGCCTAACCTTATCCGATAAAGCGTAAAAAATATCTCTAAGCCGTCCTATAGATATATCTTCGGATATATCTATAGGTTCAACATCGTTTTCGCTTTCTAAAATTTTTAACGCTTCTTTCATATTTTGTTTTCTTTAAATCTTTTATTTAAATTAAGATTTATATTATATATCGACAGTATATATCAGCAGCAGCAAGAACCTTTTTTCTGATTTTTTGCCGCTTTCTCCATGGCCTGTTTTATTTCTTCCTTGTCGATATCGCCTTCTATTTCAACGGAAAGACTTCCAAAATCTCCTTCTTTTAAAGAAATAGATTTTATTCTGGCTTTTTGCGAATCGCTAAGGCAGTCGCATTTGCCTGTATTGCAATTTTCTATGCTTTTTTCCATATCGCTTTTTGTAACTTCTTCCGCGTTCAACTCGACAAGCACGCCGTTTTCAAGATTTTTTATATCAACCACCGCTTCTTTCGGAGTAGTTTTTTTAGCTTTTCCCGACCCGCATCCGCAGGAACCCATATTGTTTCCGGACATTTATACCTCCTCGTTTAATTCAATTTAATAAAAATTAAAATAATAAATTTTTTGTTAAACAAAAATTATTTAATCATGCACAGTTAAAACATATACTATCATAATATATTTTAAGTATATAAAAATTTTTTTATATAGTCAAGCAAAATATAAAAAAAATTTTATATTTAATTTTTTATATTTTAATTACATCTTAATTTTATAGTTTATCACTTATCTTTAAGAGAAAATTTTTCTATAACCGTGTTTAAAAGAAGTTTAGACTCGTCGTCGTTATTTTTTGCTTTATCTAAAATCTCGGTCAAATTGTTTTTAAGCTCAACGTTGTTTATGCCCGATATAAGTTCTTCCGCTTTTACCGTATCTACCGAAAAAATATTATCGGAAACTTTTTCTTCCATTAATTCCTGAAATAATTTTATTAACGGATTTTCGTTCATTATCTCGTTATTTTTTTCGATTAATTTTATTAAAGACGATGACATATAAGAAGCTATTTCTTCTATATCTTTTTCTTTAAGCCTATTTAATGCCGCTCGCACCTCGGCAATCGCATGCTCCGGAATAGTTAGCTTACTTACATCTCTGCCTTCGCCCTGCATGCTCAAAAAAAATTGTATATAGGTTAAATCCAGAGCGAAAATCCTGAAGAAATATTTCGTTTTTTCCTGATTAATATAAAAATAATAGGTCAGGCCGAAATACGTCGAAGAAATCAAAAATCTGTTTAAAGTATCTTTAAGCGGCGAAAGATCTAAGCTTTTTATAATTTTTGCTTCGGAATTATAATTGATTGGCTTTAATAACCGTAAAAATAGAAATCAAATTATTAAGGAGTCCGTTAATTTCTATTAAATCTGTTTTTATGTCTTCTGTAGATTTGTGTTCGCTCGACTGCACCCTCAAACCTATAAATATAGCTATGACGGCTGCAAGCACCGCAAGGGAAGAAGTAAGCGAAGCGCTGACTTCGCCGCGCGCCTCCCACAAATTCGGATGCTTATAATCCATGAATAAAAGAATTAAAGATAATATTACCGAAAATAAACTTATAACTACTACGAATATTCCCAACTGCCACGCGTCTATTTTTTTTAAAAAATTAATTTTTCTCATTATTTTTATTATTTATTTTTTAAATTTAATTTTACATATATAATTACTTAATCGAATTTTTATATTTATAATTGCCTTATAAGTCCTTTTTTTATTATAATTATATCATATAAAAAAAATTTTATATTTAATTTTATGTTATAATTTTTTAGTGAAGATAACATAAGGAATTATAATCATTTAAAAAAATTAACTGCATGTTCAATATTTTAAATAATGATAATGTAGAAAAATAAAAAGGAGGGGGAATATGCCTTATAAAGCAGACACCGTGGCTTTTTCGGGCCTTTTGCAGTGGGAGGCCGTCGAAAAACTTATAGAAGACGTTAAAAATTCCGGCTCGCAATGGCATTACGTCTATACCCAGACGGACGACGAGAAGGGCGAAATGGACGCCGGAGCGGCAGCCGGATTTTTAAAGGAAAGAATGGACGAAATAAAAAATCTTGATAAGATTTGCGGATGGTTTTACGTCCACACAAAAGACGAACCGTCTATAATAAAAATCTACCATCCGAGAATGTCGGGAGGCGGCTGTTCTTTAACGACGCCGCCGCCCTGGATTATCGTTTCAAAGGAAAAACCTGAAGACATAGCGAATCTGGAATCTTACAAGCCCGTAATAAAACCGGCAAAGAAAGGATTGTTTAAGCGTATCTTTTAAAGAAATGGTTTAACAGTCACTTTGCTAAGCACTGATTAAATCGTCTTTGCTAAGCATGGGGTAGTGCTTTTTATTTAATGTGTATAATTTAAATTGTAATTTTTTGCCGAAGCTCCTATGATTGCATCTGCAAGCTCTATTTGATGGGACTTTCTATATTTATTTATATATATACCAGCCAATTCGCCTATTCGTTTATTTATATCTAAAAAATAAAAACTTTCTATAAGTTTACGGGTTTTTCTTTCCTCTTTGTCCGTCATTCCCGAATAAACCTCCGCAACCTGAATGGGCGTTATATATATTTTGCCTGATGTTTCTTCGGATAAGCGTTTTGCGTCAGTCACTATTGTTTCTTTACCTCTTAATATCCAAATGATAATGTCCGTATCAAAAATTATCAATTCTATTTCCCTTTCTTAATTTTCTAATAAAATAGTTAATTTTAAAATCGGGTTTGTCTTTCCACGCGCCTTTAGAACCGTCTATGGCGTTTGATATTTTATCGCTTTTATTTACCAGGTTTTTTTTGGGGTTTTCTCTTATTATTTGAGATGTACTTTTACCTAAAATCAAACTTTCTTTCTTTAAAATTTCGTATATTTCATCGTCTAAATATATTTGGGTTCTTCTCATTTAAAATTCCTCTTTTTATGAATTTAATCATTTATAATTTACTAACATGATGTATATTATAATTTATTATATATCATATTGATAAATTATAAAACTAAAATAATTATTTTCATTATTTAGTTTTTGAATTTAATTTATAAATATCGCTTATTATATGACGGAAATAAACTCCGCCACTATTTTATATTTGTTTTCGGAAGCGTTTTCCAATATGATGTTTTCAAAGTCTTTATTATCCGGAGAAAGAATAATTCTTGTATGCAACCAATTTCCGTCTTCTTCAGAATATTCTTTTTCGCTATGATATCTTTTTACCGTAAATTTTTGATTCGTTTCTGGGTCTAACTCATGCATCATTTCCGCAATCACTACTTTGCCTTCGCGCGAACCTTGCGGTTCATAGCGGAATATGCAATAACTGCCGTCAGGTATGGTCGGCTCCATGGATTTGCCGACGACTTTCGCTATAAACATATCGGGATATAATTTATGAAAATAATTTAAATTATTAACGTTTTTCCAGCCGAGCCGCTCGATGTACTGTTCTGCGCTAAACTTTGAAGCGGCGGCTTCCAAAGAATACACTGGAAGATATTCGACGAATTTCTGCTCTTCGGGAACATCGTCGTCGGGTATTACGTCAAACTTTGCAGGGAAATCGATTACGTTAGACTTTTTCGCATTATCATCGTATTTTATTGGGCTTTCAGCCGCAGATTCTGATTCGACTATCTTATATTTTGAAATTTCCTTTATTATATCAAGAGATTTTATGCTTAAATTAATTATTCTTTTTATAAGGTTGACGATATATTTGTAATCGTTAATTTCTTCAAGATATAAATTTGGGTCGTTTTTTATAAGACTGTTTTTATCGGTGTTTACCTGATATCTGTTCATTATCCATTCTATGGCCGATTTGCCGTTAACGATATAATCGTAGGATTCCAAAGGTATATTGGATAAGGTTATGTAATCGTTATATATTATCGTCGTTTTATCTTTATCCTTTCCTTTTTTGCCGAATTTCATTTTTTCTACGTGGTAAAGTTCTTTTTCCGTTAAATTTTTGGCATTTTCCGATATTATTTCCTTAACGGGATACGGTTCAATATTTTCGTAATTAATATGCAAATTTGCCAATTCCCTGCCGTATTTGCTTATGTCCTTAAACTCGGAGATAAACGGAATGCGCGGCAGCATTTTAGTCAAATCGTTTGCAAACGTCTTTTTATAATCTTCGTTATGCAATATGCCGTATATATAATAAAAAATATCCTCCTTATTTATGCCTGCGTCATGGTATTTATCTTGTATTTCTTTTAAAAATTCATCGGAAATGTTGTCTTTTTTAGTGTATTGAGTCTTATCCTGTTGCGGTTCCGAATTAAATAAACCTGGATGCGAACTATTTTCATTATTTTCATCATCGGTTTTTTCGTAGTAGTAAAGGGGAAAGGATTGAACATGCTTATGTAAATCTGGAATTAAATTTGTTATATTAACAAAGTTACCATTATTTTCAAAGTCGCTTGTTAAAATCAATAAATTATCCGAATTTTTATCCGGAAATATTTTTGGAATTTGGTAAACTCTTTCATTTAAATCTCTGTTATAATAAAGCCATTGTTTGCAAAACGGTCTATGAACGGCAGTAATTATATCTTGACTATTAAACTCTAACTTTTTTTTATTTTTTAATTTATTTTTAAGTCCATCCGACCAGCTTATTTTAGTCGGGTCGTTGTTGACGAAACTATCTATATTTTCCTGAATATTGACCGCATTGCTATATCTGTCGACTTCGCCGTTATAAAACTCAATCATAGATTTTATGTTGTTTTGAAGTTTTTCTTTTGAAAAGTTATAGCACCATGAATCTCTCTGGGTTTTTAAGCCTCCGGAGTAAATTTTAAATATCGTTTCACTTTCTAATCCTGTTTTATCGCCCATAGGAATAAATTCCGAAAATACTGGATTTCTTTTTTTAATCCAGTCATGGGATTCGTTGGGAATAATTTCCTGCCATTTTATATGGGTTATATCTTTTGTATAAGAAATATAATTCAATTTTTCGTTAGTTTTTAATTTTTCAGGTATTTCATAATAGAATATTTTATTATTTTTTGCTTTATCGGGGTTTTTTACGAGTAAGGTTATAGCTACTCCGGTTCCGCATCTGTTTCCGAAAACGTTTTCGCCTTCTTCGGCGTTATAAGCCCTGAAATTGCCTTTTAGGTTAAAACAATAAACGGCAGTAAATTCGTCTAAAAGGCTTTTGCGAAAACCGTCAAGAGCTTTGCCGTTAATATAAGAATTATTGCTGATATAGCATATTACCCCTTTATCTTTAATTCTGTCCGTCGCCCACCTAAAAGCCCGTATATATGAATCGTGAAGACTTTGTTTATTCTGGGCAATAGAATTTTTAACGTACGTGTTTATTATTTTTTCGTCCAACTTGGGATATTTATCGTTTTTATTGTTCTCATTAGCATTTCCTTGATTTGCCGAATATGGAGGATTGCCTATAATAACCCTGATATCTTGCTGTTTTTGTTTTAACGCTCTTTTACTGTTTCTTTTTAGCGGATAAAATATTTCTTCGTCGGTAGCGGATATAGTTATTTGTTGTTCTTGCGACTTATATTCGTCTTCAAGCATCTGAAAAGTATCGGTTAAAACTATACCCGTAAAAGGTTCGTATTTTCCTGCTATATTTTTGTAGGTTTCTTCTATATTAACGGCTGCTATGTAATACGCAAGAAGCATAATGTCGTTTGCATGCAGTTCATTTTTATACTTATTTTCTAATTTATCTGGACCGATTATGCCGTTATGAAGCAGTCTCGTAATAAAAGTGCCGGTTCCTGTAAAAGGGTCTAATATATGGACGTTTTCGTTTTCAAGCTTTGTAGCGAATTCTTCGTTTAAAACATGCTCTACGCTGTTAACTATAAAGTCCACTATTTCTACCGGAGTATATACTATGCCGTATTTATCCGACGATTTTGGATTTGCGAGAGAAAAGAAGTTGTCGTAAAGTTCTATTATTACCTTTTGTTTGTCTTCCGGATTTTTAATCGCGCTTACTTTATTTTTAACCGATTCATAAAACCGCTCCAATTTCTTGGTTTCGTTTTTAAGCCCTTTTTCGTCCAACAAGTTTATTATTTTATCCATAGCAAGAGAAATAGGGTTTCTTTTTACAAAGTCGGAATCGAATAATGTTTCGAAAACAGGTTTTGTAATAAGATGCTGGGATAGCATAATAATAGCGTCTTCTTCGGATATTACGGGACTTATATTCTGTCTTAATTCTTCCAAGAAAACATCGAATTCTTTCCTGTCGTTTGCGTTCTGTTTTAAAATTTCGTTTATTCTTGCGATATGGACGTTCATTATGTCTATTATATCTTTCGTCCAATTTAATAAATATTCCTTATCGCCGCATTTTTCGACTATTTTTACTCTTATGGCGTCTTTCCACATCTTTATTTTATCTTCCGGAAAGTCGAAATTAAGCTGTTCCTTCGGAATACTTACGCCGGTTCCTATTATATGTATCCTGTCGCTTTCTCCGTTGTATTTTAATTGGTTTATTTCCCTGTCCATTTTATCGTCGTGGGCGCGCAGGCTTTCGAGCGTATTCCAAACTATATTATAATTGCTGTCTTTTAAAACATCCTCCGGCGCCTTGTTAACTGGTATGGCTACCGGCAATATAATATATCCGAATTTTTTTCCTTCAGATTTCCTCATAGCTCTTCCGACCGCCTGAATAATATCTATTTCGGAATCTTTAGGATTTAAAAATATTACGGCATCTAGCGCCGGAATATCGACGCCTTCCGACAAACATCTTGCGTTCGATAATATTCTGCATTCGCCCTCCGGAATCGGTTCTTTCAGCCAGTCTATGCGATTATTTCTTTCTATAATATTCGTAGTACCGTCTATATGCTCTGCTTCACATTTTAAATCGCCTAAATTCTGCGTTATTTTCCTAAATTCTTTGGCTATTTTTTTAGAAATTTCTATTTTGCCGGCAAACATAACGGCTCTTTTCATAGGATTTGTATCGATAAATAGATTGGAATCGTCTATGCTTTTTTTGGATAACCCGTTGTAACAGCCGGTTAATTTAGACAAATCGCCTAAGTTTAGAGTATTGTCTTTTCTCGCAAGTTCCGACTGCATATCTTCGTTTATAAAATCTTGCGCCACCATATAAACCATAACCTGATAATCGGATAATAGTCCAAGTTCTACCGCTTTGGAAAAACTTAATTTATATATAGTTTCCCCGTATATTTCAGAATCGTCGTCCATAGAACAAAGCACTATGTCTTTTTTCTTAGCAGTATTTTTAACGTTTGAAGTATAAATTCTTGGGGTTGCCGTCATATACATCCGCTTTTTAGCTTTAATCTTGTCGTTGTCGTGTATCATGACGAAGTTAGAATCGTCTTTTATCGGACCCTTAATAACTCCCGTAGTCCTATGGGCTTCATCGCATATTACGAAATCGAACCCAGGCAGTCCTTTAGACTGCGCATCTTGAATTACGTCAAGCGATTGATATGTCGAAAAAATTACGGTTCTGCTTTTTATGTTGTTGCCGTTTTGAAAATTTTCTAATAATTTATCGGCATTTGTAGTAGCGGGGAAAGAAAGTTCATGCAGTCTTAAATCCTCGTCTTTGCCTATTTTAACGTCGGAGCATACCGCATATGAATTTATCTGATTTTCGGCTTCATAATTCCATTCTTTTAAGGTTTGCGATAAAGCGATATCGACGGCACTAAAAACAGTATGTTGGCGTTACCTTGCGTTATAGCTTCGGCTATTTTAAGCGAAGTATAGGTCTTTCCGGTACCGCAAGCCATAATAAGCTTTCCCCTGTCATGATATTTAAAATATTCGACGGTTTTTTCCAAAGCTTCTTTCTGATGCGGCCTTATCGTTTTTTTGGGCTTTACTTCAAGATTTTCAATTTTGTTTATATCAAATTGCAGCCAATCGATAGAACTGTTTTCCAGATCGTCCAAAGTTATCAGGCTGACGGGAACGGCCTGTTCACTAAGAGAGTCGCTTACGTTATCGCTTATACTGTTCGTGGTAACTACCAATAACCTGTCGGTAAAAATTTTTTTACCGGATGCAGTGAAAAAAGAATCAATATCTTCTTTGACTAATTTATGTCCTTCTTCGTAAACCTTGCACTGTATAGCGCAAAATCTTTCATCTCCTTCCCTAAATTCTGCTACAAGGTCAACGCCGGTGTCATTTTCTTTTAAACCATATTCGGGATGGGATATAACAAAATCTTTAAACATCCATACATTTTTATATAAAGTTTTATATATATTATCCGTCTTTAAAAAATTTAGCGTTAATTTTTCAAAAGCCGTACCCAAATCTCTTATATTAGTATATTCGGCTCTTAAATTATTTAAAACGGTTTTTATGGACATTAAACGCTCCGTATTAATTTATTGATTAATTATTTAATTAATTTTATTTAATATATCCGTATTATATTAACAATTTTTTTAAAATAATAAAACGCTTTATCTGCCTTTATTATATTTGCAATGTGCATTTTTTGCACATTGCAATAACCGATAAAATAACATCTAAATTATAAGATTCTATTTCTCGTGTTACTATTCGATTACCTTCATTTTGAACTGTTGCAATTTTTGCTATAACGATTATGTTTTCTCTTTCCGAGCTATTCACCCTCCGTTTGAGGATTTTCACTTTTCGTCCCCTCTTCTGTTAAGGATGAATGGCGAGCTCCGTCTGAAAGGGTAGTTTCCGCTTCATTTTTAGCCGGCACCCTTATTTTGCCGGACATAAGTTTGGGAAGAAGGGAGTCCCGAAGAGCGGATAGGGTTTGGATTTGTTGTAAATTAATAATCATTTTTTCAAAAATTGAATTAGAGGTTTCGTCTTCTATGGGAAACTCGAAATCAACGAACCACCGCTTATAGATTGCCTGCGCTATAGCTTCCAGTGTTTTATTCTGCTCCCGCAGAAGTTCTATTTTGTCGTCAATATTTCCTAAAATTATAGCAATTTCTTCTTGTATTGCATATTCCGGCAATAGAAATTCCAAATTCCTTAATGTGCTTGCGGTAAGTTCCTGAAATGTAGAGCCGGACGCTTGTAATTTAAGATAATCTACATTGTTTAGTAGAAGATAATAAATAAATTCAGGCGAGAAACCATTTTTAACGATAAGGTTCTTAAAGCCCTGATTAGTAGTAAGTTCGTTTTTAGCAATAGCAAGATAACCTACAGGCGCTCTGCTTGTCAATAAAACTGTACGTGGAGGTAAAAGCCTTGCGCTGCTATTTTTTAGACCTTCAAGAGAAATATTCCTTTCTCCGCGCGAAATTTCACGGGCATTATAATTAGAAAGATCTTTGGGTGTTATCCAGGGAATATTTCCATTCCAATATTCCGGAATTTCGGTTTTTGGCGTACCCCCGCTCATAACATCGGCAAAATCCGATACTTTATAATATTGCCAAACATTATTTGTTTTTTCATATGCTTTTTTTAAAACATAATAAGACTTTTCTATATTTTTTTGAAACTCCTCAGTTATACCATGCCAGTCCATAACATCAACAGTGAAAGGAAGAGAAGATTCTTCAAATGCTTCCCTGAGTTTTCCTATTCGACCTCTTTCTAATTTCTTATCGCAAACTACAACTAAATCTAAATCTGAACTATCCTTATTCGTCCATGTAACCCTTGAGCCAAAAGCTCTAACCTCGCACTCATTCACATGCTTATTTAATATATCAAGAATAGTTTTTAATTCGTGTTTTGCAACATCAATCATTTTTTTCTTCTAAGATTAAAAATAGCTGTTTTGCATCTTTTAAAAAGGTTTTTGCAACTTCAAATACATCTTCTGCTTTATCATCACCATATGTATGGGATGTTTCGTTTCGTGCTCCGTGATACTCCATCCAATTATCTACATCTTCAATGAGCCCGCTTTTATATGCCTCGCGGAAAAGTTCCCTCCTGGTAGCCCCGTCTAAATTAGCTCCGCCTATATTTATTTCAAGCCATCTTTTCATAAACTTCCAGCAAAGCTCATAAGTAAATTCAAAATTTTGGATAACCCCTGCGCGTATAACTTCTTCTTCATCCGTATTAACTCTATCTTTGATAACCCTATCGGCGACTTTAATAGCCCTTTCTAAAGAATTAACCGCTTTTTGCAAACTACTTAAATCTAAAGGCATATATTACTCCCATAATTATAATTCATATTTATTTTGACGATTACTGAAAGCTGGTTTGGTCCCCTCGAGAACATTAATAATTTTCTCTTTAATTTATGGCTAATATTATCTTGTTTTCTTGTTATTTTTTCCCACTTTCCAAAATCAGCAGTATAACACCTATCATTCTATCCTTATCTTTCGGATTGCTTTCGGCGATAAGCAAAGTAAGTGCCGTTAGCACAATAGAATAACCTTTTATAATATGCTCTTTTAATGTTGTGGTCGCCCACCGGCGAAATCTAGTGGCATTCAGCGAATTAACGCGATATCCTATAGATAAAACCAAATCTAAATTATAATATTCTATCTTTCTAACAATTTTCCTGTCACCTTCTTTTTGAACTGTTTCCAAAATGGAAACAGTTGACTCTTTTTCAAGTTCAGCCGAAGCAAATATATTTTTCACATGCTTTGAAATTGCGGCTTTCTTGATGCCAAAAAGTTGAGCAACTTGCTGTTGGGTTAATAAAAGAGTTTCCTTTTTAAAATCTATTGCTATCTCAATCGCTCCGCTTTCCGACTGATATATAGCTATTTCATTTTTAATATTTTCCATAAATTCTTATTCCAAATTTAGCCCTATTTTAGCTAATTGTATTTTTATCTCTTCGTTCAGCCTTTTTTCTTCCGCCATCTGTTTCGACAGTTCCGCCGTCAGCCGTTTCATCTTTTCTTCGAATACTTCGTCGTCTTCTTCCGTTTCTTTAGTGCCGACATATCTGCCGGGAGTTAAAATATAGCCCTGCTTTTTTATTTCTTCAATGGCCGCTGCTTTGCAGAAACCGGCAATATCTTCATACTCGCCTCCTTCACCCCTGAAAGCATGGTAAGTACCTGCGATTTTATTAATTTCTTCATCGGTAAGCTCTCTGTGTCTTCTGTCTATCATAACGCCCATTTCGCGGGCGTCTATAAACAAAACCTCGCCTCTTCTGTCCCTAAATTTATGGTTCTTTTTATCGCGGGCTATAAACCAGAGACAAGCCGGAATCATAGTGTTGTAAAATAGCTGCGAGGGAAGGGCGACCATGCAGTCCACTAAATCGGCATCTATTATATTTTTTCTTATTTCTCCTTCGTTAGAGGTATTGGAACTCATCGAGCCGTTGGAAAGAACAAAGCCCGCTATGCCGGTCGGGGACAGGTGAAAGATAAAATGCTGAATCCATGCAAAGTTTGCGTTATTAACAGGGGGGACGCCGTATTTCCAGCGGACGTCATCCTTTAAAAGTTCGCCTCTCCAATCTGAATCGTTAAAAGGAGGATTGGCAAGAATAAAATCGGCTTTTAAGGTTTTATGGGCGTCGTTTAAAAAACTTCCTTCGTTGTTCCACTGAATATCCGCTTCTATCCTGCGGATAGCAAGGTTCATTTTGCAAAGCCGCCATGCAGTCTGGTTACTCTCCTGACCGTAAATGGAAATATCGCCTATTCTGCCGCCGTGTTCCTTAACAAATTTTTCGGACTGGACGAACATTCCGCCGGAGCCGCAGCATGGGTCATATACTCTGCCCTTATACGGCTCTATCATTTCCGTAAGGAGTTTAACTATGCATCTTGGAGTATAAAACTGCCCGCCTTTTTTACCTTCCGCATCCGCAAACTGTCCTAAAAAATACTCGTAAACCCGACCCAGTATATCCTTGCTTATGTTTTCTTTCTCGCCCAAACCAATCGTGCCTATTAAATCTATAAGTTCGCCGAGGCGCTGTTTGTCTAATCCTTCCCTTGCATAATTTTTCGGAAGGACGCCTTTTAATACGGGATTAATATTTTCTATTTCGGTCATTGCATCGTCTATTAGCTTGCCTATATGCGGCTGTTTCGCATTATTCTGCAAGTAATCCCATCTGGCTTTTTTGGGAACGTAAAATATATTCTTGGATTTATATTCGTCCAAATCCTCCGGGTCGGCTTCCGCATTGTTTAATAACTCATTGTAAAGCTCGGTAAACGAGTCTGAAATATATTTAAGGAATATAAGCCCAAGAACGACGTGCTTATATTCTGCGGCATCCATATTATTGCGCATCTTATCCGCAGTCTGCCAGAGCTTGAAAGTAAAATTGATGTCTCCCGTCTGATTTGAACTGTTGTTGTCGTTAATCTTCGCCATTTATAATCCTTTTTTATAATATAAATTTAATAAATTATTATATATGTTAAATAATATTTATTGCTAGTTTTCAAAATAATTTATTTCATACTATTTCATAACCGCTTTTATTTATTAATTCTTCGCTCAGCCGCCATAATTTCGTCCTCGCATCTTTATCATAGGCTATATCGTGCGGTTTTGCAATTTTTGAATCGCTGAAATATTTTCCGGTTATGTTTTCTACATCTTTAGAAACGGCTAAATAAACCGAGGTCTTAGCCCCGTCCTGCGGACTTCTGCCGAAAAACCCTCCGACTGCGCCCCAGCCTGCTTTTAAAAGTTTCGTGTTTATGACTCCAGGATGCAGGCAATTTACGGTGATATTTTTATCCTTCAGCCTTTCGCTTAACTCGAAGGTAAAAAGAATATTGCATAATTTAGAAAGGCTGTAGGCTCTGTGCCCGTCGTATTTTACAGGTTTTACGAGATTGTCGAAATCCATTTTCGAAGCATGCGCGGTCGAACTTACGTTTATTATGCGGGCGGGTTCTCCTGCCGGTTTAATAATTGGAAGAAGATTTAACGTTAGATAAAACATCGAAAGATGGTTTATCTGAAACGTAGCTTCTATTCCTTCCGGAGACAATATGTAATCTTTCAAATAAACGCCGGCGTTGTTTATCAAGATATCTAAACTTTCATACCTTTTTTTAACCTCTTCGGAGAAGTGGCGGACTTCTTTTAGCGACAGCAAGTCGCATGCGAAGTAATCCAAATTTTTAGCACCCGTTAAAGAAAAAATTTCCCTTATGGTTTGTTTGCATTTTTCTTCATTCCTGCCGTGAATCAAGACGGAAAAGCCTTTTTGCGCAAGAATAACGGCGGTCTGCTTCCCTATTCCGTCGGTAGAACCCGTAATAAGAACGGTTTTCATAACTTAGACGTCCTTTCGGCAACGATATTTCTGACGCTTTCGCTATTGTCGTCTTTCATTAAAGACAAATATTCTTCGGGGATTCTTCTAGACACGGCTTTTCTTACTAATGCTTCGTCGTCTTTAATCATATCCTTTAAATATTTCGGGTCTATTCTTTCGGCGACCTTAATTCTTACTATCGGCTCTTTATCGCTCATTAATGAAGGCAGAAAAGATTCGTCTATTCTTTCGGCGACCGCATGCCTTACCCAGAAAGATTTGTCGTTGAGCATTTTTGGAAGCTCTTTTGCGTCTATTCTTTTTGCGACTATTAGACGTACTTCTTTATACGGGTCGTTTATAAGAGGCGTTAAATTTTTGGCGGATATTCTTGAGGCGACTTTATATCTTACGTTTTCGTCCTTATCGTTAAGAGCGTGAATGAGATAAGAGGTATCCGCCGTGCTTACGGCATTAAACCGCTCTTTGAAATCGCCGGTTTTTAGAATATTTATAAATTCGCTTTCGGTCATTTTTATATACTAACTAAACTAAATAGATAAACTTAATAAATTTTCATTCTAATTCCAATTTTAATTTTATTTATTTATATTTGTAATACATAATTAATTATATCATAGTAGGGTATTACGTTAAACTTTGCGTGGAAATCTATGATGTTAAACTTTGCGACAAACTATAATCTGCGCTTGAGTTACCAATATAATTTCATTTTGCCAATTTCCTCTTTCTCTAAGCATATCTTTCTTCTTTGAACGGGTCTGCGCCGTTGGAATAGCCTCTTTGCTCCCAGTATCCAAGCTCTTCTTTGTCTAAAAAGGTAATCGTTTTTATCCATTTTGCGCTTTTATATGCATATTTATCGGGAATAACGAGGCGAACGGGGAAACCGTGTTCCGGAGTTAAAATTTGCCCCGCATATTTTAAGGCAAATATCGAGTTGTCCTTAAGAAGGAAATCGGTATCTACGTTTGTCGTATAACCGTCGTAAGAACCTATTAAAACGTATTTTGCATTATTAAGGGGTTTGACTATAGCGGCAAGTTTCTTCGACAAAACGCCCTCCCATTCCGCCGATTCTTTAGTCCAACCGGTAACGCAGTGAAAGTCGTCGGTTACTTTATCGTTACCGATTTTTACGATGTCTTCGTAAGTGAAAATCGCCGGATTTTCGACCGATCCTTGTATCGTAAGCCTGTAGTCGTCGATGTTTACGTCCGGAATATATCCTAAATCAAGCTGAATCAGGTCTTCTACTTTTTTTTGGTTTGGCGGAATCATATAAGTTTATCTACGAATATTTTCAACGATAATTTTAGAATTTTCGCATATAAACATTTTTCTCATATTTTCTAATGACCTGCCGTGTGCTTCCTTATCCGTATCGATACAAGAAGGTATAAAACTTTTATATCCGTATCGCTGTTTATAATAACCTGCATTAAATTCTTTTATATCCATATTTTCTTCTTTTAAATTAAGTAATGCAAATATAATTTATCCTTATTTGCAGTTATGCCTTTAAGTGCAAATATAACATTTATTTATTTGCAGTTCAAGAACTAATTTAGAATATTTATAAATTCGCTTTCGGTCATTTTTATATATTAACTAAGTAGATAAACTTTAATAAATTTTAATTCTATTTATTTATAATTGAAAAATTTCATAGTTAAAGTATTAAACTGACTTGGTTATTCCTAAAACGAAGATATGGAAGATATAAATAAAATCAAAACAATCGATTCTTTTATATTTTGAGATTTTATTATTTATTGACTTTTATTAAATTTTAAAATATATTTATAGCATATTGAAAAATATTTGGGATATGTCATATATATAAAGATAGAAAAAAATAAAAACAAATTCACAACCGTTTAAAAGACAAGGGAAATAGGTTAAAAGCCTATGCTGTACCCGCAGCCGTAAGAGTTATCGTTTTTTAAGGATAATCTAATTACAATTAAGCCACTTACATAATTCATAATATAATATATGTATTTATTATACATATATTATTAGTATAAATGTTGGGAAGGCTGATTATCCGAATGCTCAAGCCGGAAGACCTGCTTTTAAATGATTTAATTTACATTTGCGGGGGGTCAAATGGAAAGAAGTAGTCTTGCCGGCGACAAAAATAAACTTCATCAGATATTAAAATTATTCGATTTATCGAGTCTTTCAATCTCAAGCGTAGCGCCCATATTTAGCATTGCAGCCGCAGGAACGAGTATGGTTCAAAGCGCGGGACTATACGTACCTTTGGCTATAGGCTTAATTGCGTTGCCGTTTCTAATTTCATCATGGATTTTTTTAGTATTAAACAAACATTTTCCTAATGCGGGCGCATCGTATCACTGGTCAAGACGAATAGTCGGCATTAATTATTCTAATTTTCAGGCTTGGATTATAATAATGGCATATTTTTGGTCTATACCGCCTATTTTAATTCCGGCATCCAGATTTACGCTTGATTTGCTGGGTTTTAATCAATTTAATGTTTCTTATGAAATCTTGTTTGCATTAATATGGACTGCTTTTGCCGGATTAGTTTTATTATACGGCACAAAATTAACCGCAATTGTTACTCAAATATTTTTATTTGTAGAAATTATAGCTGTTTTGCTTATAGGGGTCATAGGATATAGAATATGGGATAAATTTTCATACGGCATGCATAGCGGCAGTATATTTTCATTTTCTAATTTTAATTTTTCCGGAATATTAGTATGCATGATTGTTGGGGCTACGATTGTTGATGGCTGGGAAATAGATTCATATGCTTCAGAAGAATCGGAAAAGCCAAAATTAACTCCGGGTAAAAGCGGAATAATAGGCGCAATAATGGTAGTTGTTTATTATTATATTATATGGCCTATTTTACTTCATGAAACGTCTTTAAAAACATTAAAATCAAGTCCCGACGTATTACTTGCATGGGCTAATAATACTAATCCCGCTATTCTGCCGGTTATAAAATTAGCCTTAGTTGCTTCGACGGCAGGGTCTTTATGGCTTACTACTTTTATATTGTCAAGGGCGCTCTTTTCAATGTCGAGAGACAAAATAATGCCAAAATTTTTTGGATTTTTATCAAAAAAAAGAGTTCCAAAATGGTCTATATTAATACCGCTGATTCTATCTTTCGCAACGATTTTGTTAGAAATTTTTTTTCCCTCGTTTGAAAATTTTTTTAATATAGTTCTGGCGACGGCAGGATTTTTTTTAGTAGCGGAGTTTTTTTTAGACAGTTTTAATACTATAATATTTTTATTAAAATATCATAAAAACATCAAACATTCCATAACTAATCACAATCATATTATTATCTTATCCGGCGCTTTTTTTGTTTTTATATATTTAGGAACTATTCTTGCATTATTTTTTGTTTACGGACCCAAATATTTCGGTTCTTCAATTGATTTAATTACTGCTATTATGCTTTTAATGGGACTTTGCTATACAATATGGCTGCTGGTTTCTAAAAAAGAACAAAAAATATATATGGCTGATTTCGATGATTCTATTGATATTATACCGTTCGAAAAAGATAACGGTGAAACCGATGCTGCTTTGAAAGACGTATCGGACGTGGGCAAACCGTTATTTTAATTACAGAATAAATATAATTAAATATAATGAATATTTACTTATGGCCGTTTCGCTTATGTTGCCAATAAAGTTTATTGTATTATCGTAATATAATATCAATAACTGAATAAACAGCTAGTATAATTTTATCAAAATATATAGTGTGACGGTAAAAACAGTTAAAAAAGCAGATCTAATAAATTATTAAAAAATAGTACAAAAATTAGGCTAATACGAAATATCTAACGCGCTGCTTTTTTTTGATTTGGCAGAATCATATAATTTTATTTAAGAATATTTTCCACGATAGTTTCAGAATTTTCGCATATAAACATTTTTCTCATATTTTCCAAAGACCTGCCGTGAGCGTCCTTATCCATAGAAGATACGCAGTCTTCTGCGATTACAGGGTAAAATCCGCGGTTTGCCGCATCCCTTGCAGAAGATTCGACCCCTATTTCCGTGGCTATTCCGGTAAAAATAATAGTATTTATGTTCCTGTTTTTCATCATCTGCTCAAAATAAGTTCCGATAAATATGCTTGCCGTAGGCTTCTCAAGCAGTATATCGCCATCCTGCGGCGCTATATCTTCGAGAATATTTCTGTCGCTTGAACCCTTCGCCATAAAATCTGGAAGTTTAGCGGGATCGTCAACGCCGAAACGCTTCATCATAGCGTAATACGACCATGAAGACCTGAACTCTTTTGCCGCAGGGGTTATAAGGGTATATACTATGGGAATTTTACCCCTTAAGGCATTTATCAAATATTTAATATCGGAAACAAATTCCGTTTTATTATATATTCTGGAAACCAAGCCGTTTTGAACATCCCACACGACAAGGCAAGAACGCTCCGGATTCAGTATCTCTTTTAAATTTTCGTAGATTTCTACTCCGTTTGCTTTTTTCATATTATCTCCTAAAATAATTTATATCATACTAACTAAGTAGATGAACTTTAATATCCTTAACTCACCGTTAGAGACTATAAAAATTGATTTAACAAATTATAAATATTATAAATACTGCATAAACGGCATATTTTTCTGATGAAAAAGACATGCTTTTTCAATACATTCAGAAAAATATATGTTTATATCTGCTTTCGCAGATATTCCCGTCTGCGTTTATCAAAGCATGTCTTTGATGCAGACGGGAATGACACCTTTTGGGTTAAGACCTCAATCCCACCATAGTCATTCCCGCGTAGGCGGATACGTTTTAAAGCCGTCGGTATTTAGACGGCTCATCCAAATAAAGAATCCCTAACAGTGAGTTAAGGAATATATATAATATATAATTCATTATATCATACGGTAACAGTTTTTAATATTGGGCAAATTTTTATATTTTTCTGATATAATTTATTTATAATACAAATGCCCGAGGAAAAAAATTATGCTGAATATAAAAAGAATTTACGATGAACCGTCCGATGAAGACGGCATAAGAATATTAGTGGACAGGTTATGGCCGAGGGGCATAAGCAAAGAAAAGGCAAAAATAGATTTCTGGTTTAAAGATATAGCGCCGTCAAACGAATTGAGAAAATCGTTTCATGAAGCGGCAATAAATTTCAAAGAATTTAAAGCAAAATATTTGCAAGAACTTTCGGAATATAACCGTATCCATAATTCATCCGCCGGGCAGGATTTGGATAATTCGATTGCGGAAATATTAAAATTGTTAAAAACGGGAAACAAAAATGTAACTTTATTATACGGGCTTAAAAACGAAATAAACAACAACGCCGCGGTTCTGAAAGAATTTATATTAAAGCAAGCAAAATAAGATTGCCATAATATATAGAACCGAACTTATATTAATTTTTACGGAAACATTTTAAATAATATAAATAATAAACTTTTAAATAATGCCTTATAATTTTCAAGCCATTAACAGGCTGTCGAGGTTAATGACGGCCCATATTTATAAACTTTATCATTCAAAATAGTTTATGAAGTCTTCGTTTCTGAAAGTTTTTATTTCGTTTACCTTGCTTTCTTTTTTGTAGTAACCTATTGAAATTCCGAGCAGAAACTTTTTATTGTTAGGCAGTTTAAACGCTTTCCTTAAAATGTCTGGATATGCGACTAAATAAGCCTGGGGGCAAGCGCCCAAGCCAAAGCCGTGTGCGGCAAGTAAAATGTTCTGCGCTAAAAAACCGCAGTCGAAAACCGACCATATGCCTAAATTTTCATCCATATATATAAAAATGGCGGTTTGGGAATGAAAAAAAACATAGTTGCTAAGGGAAAATTCAGTTCTTTTTTCTTTGTCGTCCCTGTTGATGCCTATATATTCAAACCTGTGTCTGCCGGTTTCAAACATATTATTGTTTTGTTTTTCCGGCCAGGAATCGGGAAAAGGATAATCCGGATTAATAGGGGTGCAGTTTTTCGCAAGTTCATAAAGATTAGTTTTAATAAATTCGGAGGTTTTACCGGTAGAAACCGCTATCTCCCAAGGCTGGGAATTTGCCCATGAAGGAGCTCTCAGCGATAATTTAAGTATTTTATCTATAATCTCCTTGGAGACGGGTTTGTCTTCAAAATCTCTTTTCGACGTCCTTGAATCTATAGCTTCAAATAATTCCATTATTATACCTCCAATATTTATATCTTTAAATAATTATATCATATCAAATTGACTATTTATATTCTATTAGGAAAAAATTAAGGCTTTTTCAGAATTTATTCTAACCGAAAAGGATAGAAATTTTATTCCAATATTTTTCTAAATTATAAATTATGGACTTTCATGTCTCTATGCGGGACTATATCTGAAGCGATATCGAGGATGTGCATATGATGGGTAAAATATATAACTTGATTTTTTTTTGAAATTTCCCCGAAAATTTTTAAACACGCCTTTGCCCTTTCATCGTCAAAATTTACGAGAACGTCGTCGATTATGAGAGGCATTGGCTCATTAGATTCCATATATCTTTCTAAACTTGCAAGCCGCAATGAAAGATAGAGCTGGTCGCAGGTGCCTTCGCTCATACCTTCGACTCCTATTTCGTCTTCTATCCCCTCGGTACTTGTCCTTATGCCCACCAGAATGTTTTCGTCTTTTTGTCCGAAAGCAGCTTTTAATCCTGAAAAAGATCCCGTCGTCAGCGTCGAAAATATTTCCCCCGCCCTTTTTAAGACCGGAACCTGATTTTTAACGCGGTAATTTTCGATTTCTTTATTTAATATATCGCGGGCCAGCCGCAATTGTATATATCTTTCGGAATAATATTCTATCTGTGCCGCAACGGAAGAAGCTTTTTCCTCCAAGTCCGCCGCCGCAGAGTTTCCGTCGCATTTACTTAAAAAAGATTTTTCTTCTCCGATTTTCTGTTCATAAGCCGAAACTTCGTCTTTCAATCTTTTTATCTCGTCGTTTAAATTTAAAATTTCAACGGGAAGTTTATCTATATCGATATCTGCCGCTTCGGAAATAAATTCTTCTATTGGCATTCCGTTGGAATACCCCCGCAACTCTTTGTCTGATTGTTCTAATCTGTTTGAAATATTCAGGAATTCTTCCGATCGGTTTTCGACGTTATATACTTGATTTATATCTATACAGCCTGCTTCTTTTATAAGAGAATCGATTCTAGATCGCAAAACGGCGACGGCCGTCTCTTTTTCCTTCATTTCTTTAATATAATCCGCAAGCGATTTTTTATAATTTTCAAGTACTATGTTTTCCTTGTCGGCTTTTTCAAGTTCGGAATGCAAAGTAGTAACTATAGCGCTTACCTGACTTTTTGTTATTTCAGGCATAATTTTTTCGCAAAGGTTTAAAACGTCTTTTTCAAATAATTTCCGCATCCGTATTTTCAAACTCATTTTCGTATCTTTCTACCGTTTCGATTAACGGTAACTTAAGTTTTTCTATTTCTTCTATATTCCACCGGCATAACGGAAGTTTTGAAAGTTCTATACTGCACGAATTTTCTGCTTTTTTTAGCTCTTCCGTTTTTTTATACAAAACTTTTTCCAAATCGCCGTCTTTTTGAATATTCGACAAAATCTTTTTTAATCTGTCGTTATTGAAATATTCTCCGTTCTCGGTCTCTTTTAATTTATTTTTGGCGGATAACGCCTTTAAATTTGTTTTGTTTATTACGTCGGAAATTTCTGAGATTTTGTCTTCAAGTTTAATATATTTATTTGCTAAAGAAGATATGCTTTTACTTTTTTGCAAACTTACCGTTAATTGCGAAGTTTCGTCTAAAGGGGTTTCCGGTCTTATTTGGGAAGATAAATATTTAATTTCAACGATAAGCTCGTCTCTCTGGGATAAAAGCGCAGGTAAATCTTTAGTTTCTTTAAGATAACTTCCAAATCTAACATAAATATCGTCTATAAGCTTTCTATTTTCTATAAACTTTTCCGGTATTACTATTTTTTTTATGTTTGCTTCAAGATTTTCAATTTTTTCCTTTATTTTATTTGCTTCAACCGATGAAACGTCCAAATCCCTCATTAAATTTATTCGTTCTTCTTTAAAATCTTTTCTAAGAATTAAAGTTTCGCCGAGGGCATCTTTTTTTTGTATTAAGTTTTTTCTTTCTGCAATAATAGGCAATGCGTCGCTTATTCGCTTAAACTTGTTAAGTTTTGCACTAAAAGAATCTATATTTCTGTTTAAAAATATTTTTTTAGCTTCGGCGTTTTTAAGATTTTCTTCATGCTCCGTCCAAATTTTTGGTTGAAGCAAAATATCGTTTATTTTCTTTTTTAAAGATTCATATTCCGAAACATATTTATTTATAAGGGATGTGGGACTTCTTTTTTTAAAAAGATTTTGCGATTCTTCTTCTAAGTCTTTTAATATTTTCCTAAATCCGCCAATGCCTGTTCCTGCGGCAAAAAGACTTTGCCCTATATCCCCTTTGCCTAAAACTATGTCTTTTCCGCCGTTTACCAAATCATCTCTGCTGAATCCAAACATATTGACGAAAGAAGATTCGTCTAACCCGTAAATAAATTTTTTAAGGATTGATATATCCAATTCGTTTCCGTTTTCGTCAAGAAACGTTTTTGAGTGCCCCTTTCGTCTTTGAAAAACTAAACTTTCGCCGGATGAATTTTCTATTTTTGCAAATATTCTTAATTTATTTCCGTCAAATTTAAAACTGTCGGCAGTTCTTTCTTTGATTCCAAAAAAAAGAGATTTAACTGCCCTCAAAGTCGTTGTTTTCCCAGATTCGTTATGTCCATAGACTATATGGAAATTTTCCCTGCCTTCAAAATTTATAGTTTTATCTATAAAAGGTCCGTAAGGCTTTAGTCCCATCCAGATAATTTTCATTAATCCGCCGTCGTTGACGATAACAAACGGGATAACAAAATTTGTCTGGCTTCGTTCGTAATCTCCAAAATGTTTTCGCCGTTATCGAAAAAATTATTGTTTTTCAATTCCCGAGGAAGTTTGTCTTTTAAATCAGACGATATTCCGGATAACATATCTTTAATTTCCTGGCTTTGCTCGCCGTTTAAAGAATCTATATACCGCATTAAGTCTCCGACTGCATCTTTTCTTTTTTTCAACTCTTCCATATCTGCTTTTACGGATGTTTTTATATTTATCTTTTCAAGCCATACGGAGCTTTTGCAAGAATTTGCCGCTTCGAGCCGTATTTCGTTTTTCCACTTTTCCGGATCGGATAAAAGAGCGTTATGCGCCCTGCAAGCGCCTTTAATGGATATTCTTGCCGCGGTAAACATGCCTTTATTTTTTGAAAGTTCGTTTTTAACGCTTATGTTTACTTTTTCGACTACTTCTTCCGGAGACTCGGCGCCGGTTACGTCGGTTTCGCAGTAAGACCAAACTATGGAACATAAACTCTTAAACTCCGCCGAAACATTGTAATCATCGTCGATGCTTACTACCATGCATCCTTTAAAACCCGTTTCTTTAATATGCCTTCCTTGAATATTGCCCGGGAAAACTATTAAAGGATTTTCGCTTAAAACTTCTCTTTTATGGATATGTCCGAGCGCCCAATAATTATAACCTTTAGATTTAAGATCGTCGATAGAGCATGGCGCATAGTTTTCATGCCCTGCCCTGCCGTTAACGGAAGTGTGCAGAATGCCCACATTAAACATGCCTTTTTCCGCTTGCGGGTAATTGGAAGCTAAATTTTCTTTTACGGCAGGAGAGGAAAAACTTTGTCCATGAATCGCTATATTGAAGTTTTTTAAATTTAAATAAAACGTTTCCGGTTTTTTAGAAGAAAATATTTTTATTCCTTCAGGCGGTTTTAAATTTTTGGTTATCTTGCTTTCTGCGTCATGATTGCCTTTGGCTATAAAAACATTAATGCCGTTTGACGCCAGCTTGGATAATGTGTTTAACAAAAATAAACCGGTATTGTAATCTTTCCAGTCTCCATCATACATATCGCCTGCTATTACGACAAAAGACGCCTCTTCCTCTGCCGCTAAATCTACAAGTTCAGACAGGGCCTTTCTTGCCGCCCCCCTAATTTTTTCAACCGGAGCGCCTTCATAATTTTCAAGCCCTATTAGCGGGCTGTCGAGATGAATGTCCGCAGCATGTATAAACTTAATCATTCAAGAGGATTTTTTAATATATAAATTTTCCCGTTTTTATAATTAAAAAGATAAAGCGATTTATGAAATATATTATTTTTCAGGTTAATTACTCCGCATACGCCTTTAATTTTTTTTATTTTCAATATGGCTTTATAAAAACTTACGCCTTTAGGTGCTTTTTGATTTGACGGGCTTGAACCGACGGCGTTCGATTCTAATGCTGATGCTTTTATAACGATTTTCCCTATATCGTAACCTTCGGCGCTAAGTATATTTGGAGCTTTTCCATATGATTTTTTATAAGCCGACGAAAATTTTTTTACTATAGCGTTATGGGCATGCTTAAAAAAACCGTCCGAAAAAAAAGAATTCTCCATATAAAAAGCATTTTTTTCCATAAAGCGCCTCGAGTCTATAGAACTAAGCGCAAATAAAGGGAATCCCGTGATATTATAATAAACTAACTGAGTTAAAATTAGTTTAAGCTTGGACTTTCCGCCTAACACAAAAAGACCCCCAAATGGGATATTAGGTTTGGACTTTGTTATGCCGTTCATGAGGTCATATTTTGTAACACCGAGTTCGGCTCTTTCGGCTGCAGTTACGTTACGGTTTGTTATAGCGTTAAAAATAACTAAGTTTTCAAAATTATTAAAAAAATCTACCGTATTTCTATTATATGCAGTTTTATTTAATAAAGTTATTCCAAATTTTTTAGCATAAAAGATAATATACTTTAAAGTTAAAGGTCCATATCCGTAATAAGGATATATGACGGAAACGGACTTAATGCCGTGTTCATATGCATATTTCATATTCGTTTTTATTTCCTGTTTCAAAGTCATTCCATAGCTGAATACAAAATGGGATAAATAATTTTTGGGGACTACAGGCGAAGGAGTAATGACCGGAATTTTAAATTCATCGGAATATTTTGCAAAATATTTCAACTGTCCGGCAAAAAGCGGTCCGATTATAGCAGAAACGCCTTGTTTGTTTAAAGATTTGAACAAACCGGATATGCTTGTTTTGCCCGCGCTTAAAGGCAGATTGACTATAATGAATTTTACCTTAGACGCTTCTTTTTTCTTTAAACTCAAAAGCATTCCGTTTACAAACTGCTTTCCGAAAAAAGCATAACTGCCTTCTACCGGCATTACCAAGGCAATTCTTATAACCGATTCTTTATTTGATGCATTACCATTTTTGGCGGCAGCGCTTTTGCATGTATATAACGAAAATATAAAAACGGTAAAAAAAATTACCGAACATAAAAATAAAATTTTTATTCTATTCATATTGTATTTTGATGGCAATTTAATTATTATTATATTTATAATTGTTCTTTTTATTATTTATACAACTTATCTTTGCTTCAGTCAATCCAATTTATTTTATTTTCTTTAAAAGACTATAAATTATATAATTTTTTAAATTTTTTTATTATTATTCTTATGAATGCCGAATATTGTGAATTGTATAAAAATTACAGGATATATATAAATGCAAAACGGGAGGGACCCGCAAAAGAAACTGCCGATAAAAAAAAGGCTGCGGTCAATATCTCCGATTTAAAAAAGTACGATTTTTATGAAAAGCTAAAAAACGATGCCGAAAACGAAATAAATTTATTAAGAGAATTAAAAATCAAACCTTTAAAAACTTCCCGCATTATAAATTACGGCCGCAAACAAAATATTTCCGTTTCTTTGCCTGAATTTTTGCATATATATGATCCGGAAGATTTATTTGAAAATTTTTATTCAAAAAATCCATTAAAAAAATTAAATGAAGGGTTATTTATTACGTCGTCCAGGTATGAAGGCACGAATATTTTTAAACCGGATTCTTCGTTAATAAACGAACTTTATCTTTATTGCAAAGATAAAGGCGGTAATCAAAAATTTTCTTCTTTATGCCTAGGAATACACGAATCTGCCGATAACGAATTTATGGAAAAATTATCGGATAAATTCACTGAAGATATTTTTATTTTAACAACTAAACCATATTCTCTGCTAAAATCGGCATATGCATATAAAAATAAGCAGAAACAATTAAATCTCAAATTTCCTCAAATTTCGGCTTTAGACCCTTTTGCAAAAAATTCAAAATACGGATTTGCCTTAAGAAACAGTCTCGCTTTTCATTTGTCGCAAGAGATGGCCGTACTTTATCTGTCGCATAATAGCTCTCTTGCAAGTTTAATAAAAAAATTTAAAGGCGCCGGCAAGAAAGTAAAAATTTTTCTCGGCAAAGAAAATTACAAAAAAAACATAACTATAACTGCAACTGCGAATGCAAATACCCAAAAAGACGCCGCCGCTTACGGAACGGACGTACCGGAAGAATATGAAGTTATCAGCAAATTTATAATAAATTCTTTAACAAAAGAAAATATTACTATTGACAATTTATTGAAACTAAGCAATATTAGATTAAAAGCAAATGAAAATGAAATTATTAGAGCGCTTTCTATACTTGAAATAAATTCGGAAATAGAAAGGCTGCCCGGAGGAATAATAAAAAAAATATGAAAAATTTAGTTCTCGTAGAGTCGCCTTCTAAAGCAAATACTATAAATAAATATTTAGGGTCCGATTTTATAGTCAAAGCAACTGTGGGTCATATTAAAAATTTACCCAAAAGTTCTATAGGGGTGGATATTAAAAACGGCTTCGAACCTAAGTACGAAATAATAAAAGGAAAGGAAAAAACCGTAGATGAAATTAAAAAACTTGCAAAAAAAGCAGATATTATTTATCTGGCTCCCGATCCCGACCGCGAAGGGGAAGCCATAGCGTGGAACATAAAAGAGATTATAGACGAAATTAACGGCAAAAAGCCGGATATAAAAAGGGTTCTTTTTCATGAAATTACCAAAGATAAAGTCTTGGAAGCCATAAAAAATCCCGCCGTCTTAAACGAATCTATGTACGAATCCCAAAAAGCGCGCAGAATTTTAGACCGTTTAGTCGGTTACAACCTCAGTCCTTTTTTGTGGGATAAAGTAAGAAGAGGCCTTTCGGCCGGCAGAGTTCAATCCGTCGCACTATATCTTATAGTAGAAAGAGAAAAAGAAATAAACGCTTTCGTCAAAGTAGAATTCTGGACGGTAACGGCTTTATTTGAAATTCAAGGCGGAGATAAGAAAAAATTTTCTACCGATATCGAAGGCGAACTGTTTAAAATAAACGGAAAAGACCCTGAAATTAAATCCGAAAAAGAAGCCGGAGAATTGAAAAACAGGCTTCTTTCGATAAAAAACGATTATTCTATCGAAGACATATCGAAAAAGCAGACTTACAGAAAAGCCGCTCTGCCTTTGATAACGAGCACCCTTCAGCAGGAAGCCGCAAAAATACTTCATTTTCCCGTAAAGAAAACAATGTCCGTAGCGCAAAAACTTTACGAAGGCATCGAAATAGGGGCGGTAGAAAACGTAAGCAAAAAATCTCTAGGTCCGGTAGGTCTTATTACATACATGAGAACCGATTCCACTAGAATATCTGACGAAGCGGCATCGGCAGCCAAAAAATTTATAAACGAAGTTTACGGCATAGACTATATTGCCGATAAAAATTCTCCCAAAAAAAGCAAAACAACCGCAAGCGCCAAAAAAGTTCAGGATGCGCACGAAGCTATCAGACCGACTAATATTTTATTGACGCCTAAAAAAATCAAAGCATACCTAAGCGCCGACGAATTTAAACTATACAATCTTATATGGACGTATTTTACCGCCTCTTTTATGAGCCAGAGTATTTACGACCAGTACTCGCTGACGTTAAAAGGAACATATAGCGTTAAAAATAAAGAAAAAGACGAATATATTTTTAAGACTACCGAAAGTATATTAAAATTCGACGGCTTTCAGAAAGTTATCAATGAAAATCTTAAAAACAAAGAAGTTTTAGAAGAAGGCAATATCGAACAAACGCAAAACGAAAACCATCCTTCTTCTATAATTAAAATATTTGAACTGCTTTCAAAAGGCGACCCTGCTTCCATAAAAAAAGCCGACGTTTTTCAGCATTTTACTTCTCCTCCGCCTAGATACACCGAAGCAAGCTTAGTCAAGGCTTTAGACGAAAACGGCATAGGAAGGCCTTCTACCTACCAGAGCATAATAGCCAACATTAAGACAAAAGATTACGTCGTAATGACCACTGAATCGGCAGATACCGCAAAAAAAGGGAGTACAACTCAAAAATTTAAACCTACGGAACTTGGAATGACCGTTTCCGATATTTTAAAATCCGGTTTTTCCGATATAATAAACTTGAAATTCACCGCTAATATGGAAAAAAAATTAGACGACGTCGAAAACGGACTATTAAACAGAAAAGAACTGCTTGCCGATTTTTACGACAAATTTATGAAAAACTTTAAAGACGCCAAAGTTAATATTAAAAACATAAAGGGTTCGTCGGAACCTACCGACGTTATCTGCGAAAAATGCGGAAAGCCTATGGTTATAAAAATGGGGCGGTTCGGCAAATTTCTTGCCTGCAGCGGATATCCGGAGTGTAAAAACACAAAAGAAATAAAAAAAATAAGTCAAGACGGCGAAAACATCAAACCTGAAAATGAAGAAACGGGAGAAATCTGCGAAAAATGCGGAAAGCCTATGGTTATAAAAACGGGCAGATATGGAAAATTTCT
This sequence comes from Candidatus Acidulodesulfobacterium acidiphilum, assembly GCA_008534395.1. Taxonomy (NCBI): domain Bacteria; phylum Candidatus Acidulodesulfobacteriota; order Candidatus Acidulidesulfobacterales; family Candidatus Acidulidesulfobacteraceae; genus Candidatus Acidulidesulfobacterium; species Candidatus Acidulidesulfobacterium acidiphilum. Next base: position 169,937 of record SHMQ01000001.1, on the reverse strand, counting down.
TTCATGCAGCGGATATCCGGAGTGTAAAAATATTAAACCGATTCCGGTAAAAGTTAATCAATCCAAAATACCTTGCCCTACCGGATGCGGCGGTTATCTTGTAGAAAAAAGAACAAAAAAGGGAAGAAAATTTTTCAGCTGTTCTAACTATCCTAAATGCGAATATGCATCATGGATGCTGCCGGAAAAAGCCGAAAAACAATAATTTGATTTTATAAAAAAATTAAACTATTATTATATTTTATTTATTAAATTATATTATTTTAATTATTTTAGAGGTGTCTTATGTCGCAAAGCATTTTTCAAGCATTTAAAGACGTATCTATCAAAACTAAAATTATCGTTCCCCTCTTATTATTAGTCATCATTCCGATTGCATTAATTGTTTTCAATACTTATCGGCTGGCTATTTCTTTAACGAAGCATGATGCCATAGTTACAGCAAAAACCACTCTTTCCAGCCTTAATGCAATGATGCTTAACGGAACTATAATGAAAAAAAGGGATAGAAAACAGCTTTTTTCTATTTATAAAAAAATAAAAGGCGTCAAAAAATTCCAGGTTATTAGGGGGAATGTAGTAAACATGGAATTTGGGAAAGGACTAAGGGAGGAAATGCCTAATTCTAAATCTAAGTTCGATGATAAAATATTAAACTCAAGCAAAATTCAAACTGAAATAATTTCAAAAAACTTTTTGCCGTATGAAATTAAAGTAGGCGTTCTTTCGTTGCAAAAACAAATTCAAGAGGCATAAACTGCCTTACGTGTCATACAAAAGCTTCTTCAGGGGATATTCTCGGCGGCATAAAGTTAGTTTATTCCTTAAAACCTGTTGCCGTTTCTATAACAGGAACCTTAATCATAGCTGTAATTTTTATAGTTCTTATAATTTTATTCCTTTATTTTATTATAAAAAGTGCAATAATTAAACCGATAGCAAAAATGTCTAAATTAGCCGACGAAATTTCTAAGGGGTATTTTGAAGAAGAAATCGAACATCCCAGAAACGACGAGATAGGTTCGCTTGCAAAATCTTTTAACAGGATGCAGGTCAGCCTGAAAAAAGCGATGGAACTTCTGAAAAGAGGCAGATGATAAATATTCCGATATCGGACAATATAAATAACGTTAAAGAGAAGATTAAAATCGCCGCCTTAAAAAGCGGCCGGAATTTTTCCGATATAACGCTCCTTGCGGCTTCAAAAACAAGAACAGCGGATGAAATAATTGAAGCCGCAAAGAGCGGAGTAAAAGTTTTCGGAGAAAATTACGTTCAGGAATTTTTGTCCAAATTTGAAACGCTCAGCCAAAAAAAAGATATTATCTGGCATATTATAGGACGCCTCCAAAAAAATAAAGTAAAATATATTATCGGAAAAGTTGATTTAATACATTCGGTGGACGGTATCGAACTTACAGAAATTATAGAAAAACATTCAGCCGCAAAAAATATAACCTCTAATATTTTAATAGAAGTAAATCTTGCCGGAGAAAAAACAAAAGGAGGAATATTGCCCGAAAAATTAACCGGTTTAATATCCGAAATAAATAAATTTCGACATATTAGAGCCGCAGGACTTATGACTATGCCGCCGCTTGAAAGCGGAAGCAGAAAATACTTTAAACATTTAAAAGAGCTTATCGACGAAATAAACTTAAAATCCGTTTATAAATATAAGCTTTCCGTTCTTTCCATGGGCACGTCCGGCGATTTTGAAGCCGCAATAGAAGAAGGAGCAACGATAGTAAGATTAGGCACCGTAATATTCGGCAGCAGGCCTACTAAATTAAAAAAATAAATTAAAAGATGGACACTGCATACGTTCTTGCTTCGTCTTCCCAAAGAAGAATATCGTTATTAAAAAAATTGGGGTTTAATTTTATTGCGGTAAATCACAATATAACCGATGAACCTAAGTTTGAAGATTTAAAATTAAAAGAAAATATTTCTATAGAAAATTTCGTCCGGCAATTAGCCTTAATGAAAGCGGAAAGCGTTGCCTTTAATTATAAAAACAGCTATATTATAGGTGCGGATACAGTTATTTTTTTTAACGGCAAAGCTTACGGAAAACCTCTTAATTTAGATGACGCTTTTAACATGTTAAAAGACCTTTCCGGAAAAACGCATGAAGTTTATTCCGGAATAAGCATAGTAAACGTAGATAAAAATATCGGCGTTACCGATTACGATAAAACCTTGGTTACGATAAAACCTTTAAGCGATAAAGAAATAAATTCTTATATATCCGACCATCAGCCTTTCGACAGAGCCGGAAGTTACGGAATTCAAGACGAAAACGGAATAGTAAAATCATATAGCGGTTCGTTTGAAAATGTTCTCGGCCTTCCGACGCAAAAACTTTTGCAACTTTTAAAAGAATATAATCTTCCGCAATATGATATTTAAACCAATCCTTTTGCCCTTAAATATGCCGCATTGACGGCAGAATCCAGAACATACTTAATGCGCCCTTCTTCTAGTTTTGCAAGTCCGTATGCAGTAGTTCCGCCGGGCGAAGTTACCATATCTTTTAAATCTTTCGTCGAAGTCTTAGAAAATTCGGGACTGTTTAAAAGTTCCGCGGAGCCTAGTATAGTCTGCACACTTAATTCTTTTGCAATATCCTTAGGAAGTCCAAGTTTAACTCCGGCTTCTATAAGTCCTTCCGCAATTAAAAAAATATAAGCGGGACCGCTTCCGCTAAGAGCGGTTACGGCGTCAAAATATTTTTCGTCCAAGCGAATGATTTTCGACGACAGCTCCAGTATTTCGGAAACTTCGGCTATGTCATCTTCGGATACGCCGGCGTTATAACACATTGCGCCTATTCCTTTTCCCGCTAAAGAATTTATATTGGGCATAATCCTGAATATTTTTAAAAAAGAATTGTTTTTAAGCGTCTTTTTAAATACGCTTTCTATAAAATCTATTTTTACGCCTCCGGCAATTGAAACAAACACGGGAATATTATTTCCGTTTTTCAATTTGTTTAAAGTCCCCGCCGCAACTTCGACGATGCTTTCCACCGAATAAGGTTTTACGGCTATAAAAACGATATCGCAATTTTCCACTACTTCGCCTACGCTGTTTAAAGAATTAACTCCAAGAGAGTTTTTTACAAAGTCGGCTCTCGACGGGTCGGTATCGTAAATAAAAATTTTTAAGTCGCGGGATTTCGATCCGGTTATTCCTTTTATTAGTCCGTAAGCCATGTTGCCGGCTCCTATAAAACCTATGGAAGTTTTCTTTGTTGTCATAATGTCCTCCTTATTTTTTTCATTTTTTTTATTTGAGTTTATTTATATATTCCTTCTTTAATAGCCGAAGACACTCCAAAAGATACAAGAAGTATAACTCCATACAGGACAAAAATCCAGTGAAGCGCAAATTTTTGGGCTATTATGCCGCCTATGGGAGCCGCGACCGAACCTATGCCGAAACCGGAAAAGAAAAAAACGCCGTATGCCGCAGCCCTGAATTTTTCATGTGCGTTTTCGCTTATCATAAGGTTTGAAATAGGGTTTATGGAGAAATTAAAAGCGGAAAATGCAAGAACAGAAATAAAAAGTAAAATATCGTGGGTAAAACCGGAAATTAAAAGAAAAATTCCGCTTATTAGCACTAAAAAAGCAAAAGCCCTGTTTGATTTATAATTCTTCGTTATTCTGGTACTGTTATATTGAAACAAAACTCCTACCAGAAGGGCAAAAGTTACAAAAAACCCTCCTGCCGCGGCGGCTTGATTATGAAAAAAGATATAGTTTTTAAGCTCAGTTCCTACATAAGCCGGTAAAAAAGAAAATACGCCCTGAAAAACAAATCCGTTCAAAAACTCGGCGATAAAAATCAGCATCAGGTTTAAATGAAAAAATTCATTAAGAAATGCTTTTATGTTTGACGAACTTTTTTTTATTTCTATACCTTTTGTTATTTCGGATGCTTCAGCGTAGTCCGAAGACTGCAGTTTCAGAATATAAGACCATGCCAACATCATTAAAAAAATTATGCCGAGTATCATGTACGGAAAATTATATCCGAAAAAATAACCGAGTATTCCGGCAAAACCCGCGCTTAAAGCTACTCCGAGAGTGCCGGCTATGCCGTGTATAGCAAACGCCCTGAGCTTATCGCTTCCTATAAACGACATCATGCTTAAACCTACAGGATGATAAATGCTCCCTATCAACCCCATAAGTATTATAGACAGCGAGAAAATAAAAAAATTAGGCGCTAAAGCCGCCGCAAAAGAAAATAAAGCCATTCCGCCGAGATAAACCCGCAAAATATGTTTCTTTTTTATTTTATCCGCTATAAAACCTACGGGCAACGATCCGGCGCCGAATAAAAAAAGGTAAATGCCTGCAATAGCTCCAAGCGTTTCATAATTTACGTTAAATTTAGTTTTAATAAGTATTAATATCGCCGGATATGTAAGTATTGCCACATGGCAAAAAAAATGGGAAAAACTTAAAAGCGAAATAGTTTCTTTTTCTTCTTTCTTCATTGTTTTGTTATTTTACTAAATTTATCCTGTCGTTAGCAATTACTTATTGCATTCCTAAATCCGGATGAAAAAATTTATAAATTTTAAATCGGCATTTGTTTATAACTTCTGCATCTGAATCGATTTTTTGGCGCTGCGGTTAAAAATATGCTATAATTCTTTCATTATGGCTAATATCTGTTCTTACGATGATAATGAATACGGCGTACATGGAGAGATTCATAATCATAGCGACAGCCGCAATCATAATCTTAACCATCTACATAATCATGACCATAGCAATTCATCAAACCTCTTTACGGAAACGTTTCAAACCGAAAAAAAACTTAAATTAGCTTTTTTGCTGACCTTGGTAATACTGGCGGTTGAATTTACGGGCGCCCTATTATCTAAAAGCATGGCTTTATATTCCGAATCTGGACATGTTTTAGTCGATGCGTCGTCGCTTTTTTTGGCATGGTTTGCACAGATACAGGTAAGAAAAAGCCCTTCGGAAAAAAATACTTACGGCTACCACAGAATAGGAATACTCGCCGCTCTTTTAAATTCCCTTTTACTCCTTATACTTTCAGCCATTTTAATATACGAAAGCTATTTAAGACTGATGCATCCCGAAAAAATCAATTCGCATATTATGATTATTTTCCCCCTTATAAGCTTAATTATTAACGGTTTTATAGGTTTTAAAATACACGGCGGAATGCATCATAATTTAAATCTTAAAAGCTCTTTTTTCCATATACTCGGCGATTCTTTGGTTTCTTTATCGATTATTGCCGGCGGAATAATTATTTATTTAACGGGTTATTATTATATAGATCCGATTATAAGCCTTATGATATCGCCTCTTCTCGCTTTAGGCGCATTTTCGGTGATTAACGAAACTATTAACATTTTGCTTGAAGGAGTGCCGAAAGAAATTGATTTTACCCAAGTCAAAGAGGAAATATTAAAAACTCCGGGCGTAAAAAATGTCCACGACCTTCACATATGGAGTATGTCAAAATCTTTTAAGCTTATGAGCGCCCATGTACTCGTCGAACCGACCGTCGTTAAATCTTCGGATATTTGCTGTATTATAAATAACATCCAAGACGTTATGGAGGAAAAATTTAAAATAAACCACACGGTAATTCAGCCTGAATTATCTGCCTGCGATATGACTAACAGTTTCTGCATTCATAAAAATTTATAATAACGGTTTATTTTTTACTTGAATTAATTTTAAAAAAATGTAAAATATTTATAACCAAAAAAAATAATTATAAATTATATCGACTATGAGGATTATAAAATCCGAAGAAATTTCAAACGCCGTTAAAAATTTAATAATTCACTCCAGCGTCAACTTGCCCGACGATACGTATAACGGACTTAAAACTGCCTTTGGACAAGAAATATCCGAACAGGGTAAAACGGTTTTGAACAAAATTTTATTAAATGCCGAGATTGCAAAAAACGAATCTAAACCTTTATGCCAGGATACGGGTCTTGCTGTTTTTTTCGTCGAAATAGGTAAAGAAGTTGCAGTTGAAGACAAAAACATCACTAATGCAATAAATGAAGGCACAAGATTGGGCTATTCGGAAGGATTTTTGAGAAAATCGACATGCGATCCGCTTTCCAGAAAAAACATCGGCGATAACACCCCCGCGATAATTCATTACGAATTTACGGACGGCGAAAAAATTAAAATAATGTATGCCGCAAAAGGCGGCGGCAGCGAAAACATGAGCGCCCTTAAAATGATGCGCCCTTCCGACGGAAAAGACGGAATAATCGACTTTGCGGTCGAAACAATGCGTTCGGCCGGACCTAATCCATGTCCTCCTAATATAGTCGGAATCGGCATAGGAGGAAATTTTGAAAGGTCGGCTATTCTTGCAAAAAAGTCGCTTTTTAGAAAATTAAACGAGCCTAATGCCGATCCGGAATTGGCGGAAATGGAAAAAATTATATTTGAAAAAATTAATAATATCGGAACGGGACCTATGGGATTCGGCGGAGTTTGCACCGTTTTAGGGGTTCATATAACAAAAGAACCTTGCCACATTGCCAGCATGCCGGTAGCGCTTAACGTCGAATGTCATTCCCACAGACATTCGGAAATTATTTTATAGTTATATTATTAAACTATTAATTAATTATAATAAATTTAAAAAAATGAGCCTAATAAAAATAACTGCCCCTTTAGACGACGAAATTATATCGAAGTTAAAAACCGGCGATGAGGTTCTTATCAACGGAACTATCTATACGGCGAGAGATGCGGCTCATTCCAGGTTAGTCAAACTTATCGAAGAAAATAAACCCCTTCCTTTTGAACTTAAAGGTCAGATAATTTACTACGTTGGTCCGACTCCTGAAAAACCGGGGGAAGTTATCGGCTCTGCAGGACCGACCACCAGCTACAGAATGGATAAGTATGCTCCGCTTCTATTAGAACACGGCTTAAAAGGGATGATAGGCAAAGGCAAAAGGTCTGCCGAAGTAAAAGAAGCGATAAAAAAATATAAAGCGGTTTATTTTGGGGCAATCGGAGGCGCAGGAGCTTTAATATCGAAAACGATAACGTCAAGTAAAGTTATAGCATATGAAGACCTGCTGTCGGAAGCAGTTAGAAAGCTGACCGTCGTCGATTTTCCGGCAATCGTGGTAAACGACGTTTACGGCGGAGACCTTTACGAAGAAGGCAGGGAGAAGTATAAAGATAAATATCGTTAATAAAAACAATAATTCAAATTTAACTATACGGGAACTATAACTATGGATATTCATGAATATCAGGCAAAAGAATTATTAAACAAGCATGGAATTAAAACCCTTAAATCTATTTTATGCTTTAAACCTGATGAAGTTTACAGCGCATATAAAACTTTATCGTCTTCGGTAGCCGTCGTAAAAGCTCAGGTTCATGCCGGCGGCAGGGGAAAAGGCGGCGGGGTTAAGATAGCAAAATCCGCCGACGAAGCAAAATCTATATCCGAAAAAATGATAGGGATGAATCTTGTAACGGCCCAAACCGGCAAAGAAGGCAAATTAGTCAAAAAAGTTTTGGTCGAAGAAGGTGCCGCAATTATAAAAGAATTTTATTTATCGCTTACCGTCGACAGAAAAAATGCGGCAATAGCATTTGTTCTGAGCGCCGAAGGCGGAATGGAAATAGAAGAAGTTTCTAAAAATCATCCGGAAAAAATACTGACGGTTTCGGTTAATCCGCTGTATGGTTTAAAATCTTACCATATTCTTGAAATGTCTTTATTTTTAGGTATAGATAAAAATTTATTCGGCGGGTTTTCCAAACTTATTAATCTTTTATACGGGGCATTTATAGCGGAAGATATCTCTATGCTTGAAATTAATCCGCTTATTTTAACCGGCTCGGACGAATTTATTCCGCTTGACGCTAAAATAATATTGGATGACAATGCAGACTTCAGGCATCCTTATTTTAAAGATCTAATAGACGAAGACGAAGAAGAGCCGCTGGAAGTGAAAGCAAAAAGCGTAGGGCTAAATTATATCAAGTTGGACGGAAACGTGGGATGCATGGTAAACGGGGCGGGTTTGGCCATGGCTACGATGGATACTATTAAAGAATTTGGGGCGGCTCCTGCAAATTTTTTAGACGTCGGCGGCACCGCAGACGCAAAAAGGGTTGAAACTGCTTTCAATATTCTTCTATCCGATAAAAACGTAAAAGGAATATTTATAAATATTTTCGGCGGCATAGTAAAATGCGATATGGTAGCCGAAGGCGTCGTATCGGCGGCTAAAAATATAGGCTTAAAACTTCCGGTCGTCGTAAGGCTTGAAGGGACTAACGCAGATGAGGCGGCAAAAATTATCGAAAATTCCGGCATGAATTTCGTATCGGCTGAAAGTCTTGCCGACGGAGCAAAAAAGATTTCAAAAATAGTTAACGGTTGATAACGTTTTTATTTTAAATAATAATTTATTAAAGGATTAAATTTTATGAGTATTCTCGTAAATAAAAACACGAATGTTTTAGTACAGGGTATAACCGGCAAGGAAGGTTCGTTCCATGCGCAAAAATGTATAGAATACGGAACCAAAGTCGCGGCGGGGGTAACTCCCTTTAAAGGCAAAACTTTATTTAACGATTCAGTTCCCGTTTACAATACTATAAAAGAAGCTAAAAAAGAGCATAAAATCGACGCGACTATGGTATTCGTTCCTGCAGGTTTCGCGGCGGCCGGAGTCATAGAAGCTATAGAAGCCGAAATTCCTTTAATAGTTTGTATTACCGAAGGAATACCCGTTATAGATATGCTTAACGTAAAAGCGGCGCTTAACTGCTCAAAATCGCTGATGATTGGACCAAACTGCCCCGGCATTATAACGGCGGATGAATGTAAAATTGGAATAATGCCGGGTTTTATTCACAAAAAAGGCAGGGTAGGAGTATTGTCGCGAAGCGGCACCCTTACTTATGAAGCCGTTAATCAGCTTACCAAAGCAGGATTCGGCGAAACTACATGCGTAGGAATCGGGGGCGACCCTATAATCGGTTCTCCTTTTATATCTTTCTTAAAAATGTTTGAACAGGATCCTGAAACCGATGCCGTGGTTATGATTGGAGAAATAGGCGGAACGGCGGAAGAAGAAGCTTCGGAATACGTTAAAAACCATATGAAAAAACCCGTAATTGGATTTATTGCGGGTAAAACTGCTCCGGCAGGCAAAAGAATGGGACATGCAGGCGCAATAATTTCAGGGGGGAAAGGAACTGCGTCGGATAAACTTAAAACTATGGAAAAAAACGGAATTTATATTGCCGATAATCCTTCCGTTATAGCTGAAACCGTAAAAAAAGCTTTAAATATTTAATTTTATTATTTTATTAACTTTTTTATAGGAGGTTAAAGTGCACGGAAAAGAAAATATTAAAACGAATAAAACCGAAAATAATACGGCGGCGTTAAGTCCTGCTAACTATGTTGTATGCGAAGGCATAGAAACCGAAGTCAAAACAAAAAATAATCTTACTATAAAGGAGGTTTCGGGGAAAGGAAAAAAAGAAGACGTAAAAATCGACATAATCGTTAATTACTGCAAAGGATGCGAAATATGCGTAGCGTTCTGCCCGGAAGGCGTCCTCGTCATGAATAAAGAAGTGGCCGAAGTAGCAGATATTTCAAAGTGCACAAAATGCAATATTTGCGAATACTTATGTCCCGATTTTTCTATTAGCGTAGAATAAAACATAGTTAACAACGGAGGGAAATAAAATTATGAGCAAGAATATAAAATTAATGCAGGGAAACGAAGCGGTTGCGGAAGGCGCAATCATTGCCGGATGTGATTTTTTTGCGGGATACCCTATTACTCCTTCTTCGGAAGTAGCGGAATTTTTATCAAGCAAACTGCCAAAAATTGGAAAAGTCTTTCTTCAGATGGAAGACGAAATCGCTGCTTTGGGAGCGGTTTTAGGAGCAGCTCTCGGAGGCGCAAAAGCTATTACGGCAACATCCGGACCAGGTATGTCTCTTAAACAGGAAAACATCGGCTATGCTTCTATGTGCGAAATACCTTGCGTTATTGTTAACGTTATGAGGGGAGGGCCTTCGACGGGACTGCCGACGCTTCCGTCTCAGAGCGACATAATGCAGGCTAAATGGGGAACCCACGGCGACCACGCAATAATTGCCATTACTCCTTCTAGCGTAAACGAATCTCTTTATGAAACTATTCGCGCATTCAATTTAGCAGTTAAATACAGAACGCCGGTACTTCTGTTAACAGACGAAATAATCGGACATATGAGGGAAAAAGTAGTAATTCCGGACAAAAGCGAAGTTGAAATTATCGACCTTAAATTACCAGATGTCCCGCCAGAAAAGTATAATCCTTATAATTATACTTCAGGCAAAGTAACTCCTCTTGCTCCTATGGGAGAAGGCTATCGTTATCATGTTACCGGACTTATCCACGGAGAAACAGGTTTCCCGTCTCAAAAAACCGATGTTATTCAAAATGCCGAAAACTGGCTTATAGATAAAATTTATAAAAACATTAAAGATATAGAAAAATTTGAAGAATTCATGACCGGCGACGCAGATATTCTTGTAGTAGCTTACGGCTCCACTTCAAGGTCGGTCAGACAGGCAATTTCTATGGCAAGAGCGGCAGGCATAAAAGTCGGAATGTTCAGGCCTATTACCATTTGGCCTTTCCCTGAAGAGCAGATTTCTAATCTTTCTAAAAAAATTAAAAAAGTATTGGTCGTAGAAATGAATATGGGACAGATAATATTAGAAGTTCAAAGAGCCGCATGCGGAAGCAAAGTTTACGGGTTGCATGTAACAAACGGAGAACCTATTACTCCGGATCAGATATTTGCCAAAATTAAAGAGGTATCCGAAAATTAATAATTTTAAATCAGGGAGATTTAAAAATGATAAAAACAAAATTTAATTATGATTATTATCTGCGAAAAAATACTTTGCCGCATATATGGTGTCCGGGATGCGGAGACGGAATTATTTTAAAAGCTCTTTTAAGGGCGATACATAAATGCGGTTATTCCAAAGACGAAGTCGTTATAACTTCCGGTATAGGATGCGCATCGAGGCTTCCCGGCTACGTCGATTTTAATACTATTCATACTACTCACGGCAGGGCACTTACTTTTGCAATAGGCATTAAGATGTATAAACCGAAACTTAAAGTTATCACTATTTCGGGCGACGGAGATGCTCTAGCTATAGGAGGAAACCATTTTATTCATGCCGCAAGAAGAAATATAGATATGACCTTGATTGTTTTTAACAACTATACATACGGAATGACGGGCGGACAGTATTCTCCGACTCAGCCTCTTGACAGTTTTGCTACTACGACGCCTTTCGGAAGTATCGAGCCTCCTTTCGACGTTTGTAATTTAGCTCAAGCCGCAGGAGCGACTTGGGTAGGCAGATCGACTTCTTATCATGCAGTTCAGCTCGAAAAATTTATGGTCGACGCATTAACCCATACTGGTTTTTCTGTGTTAGACGTAATAACAAACTGTCATATTTCATACGGAAGAAGAAATAAGATGAAATCTCCGGTGGAAATGATTAAATATCAAAAAGAAAAAGCGATTCCTGCGCGTTCCGCCGAAAATATGTCTCCGGAAGAACTTACAGGAAGATTTAAAACGGGAGTATTGTTTGAAACAAAAGACAACCCTGAATTTTGCAGCGAATATCATAAAAAATTAGAATTATTAAAAACAAAATAATAATTATAAAAGAGGTTATAAATATGAGCGACAGAATAGAATTCAGGTTTTCCGGCTCCGGTGGACAGGGTTTGATATTAGCGGGTATTATTTTGGCGGAAGCAGCTGCAATTTACGAAAATAAAAATGCTGTTCAAACACAGTCTTACGGACCTGAAGCAAGGGGGGGCTCTAGTAAATCGGAAGTTATCATATCCGACGCCCCCATAGAATATCCTAAGGCTACGAAAGTTAATTATATGGTATCGTTAACTCAGGAAGCTTTTAATAAGTATATAAACGACGTAAAAGACGACGGTATAGTTATAGTCGATAAAGAACTCGTAACGGATTTTTCTAATGCAAAAGGCAAACTATATGTGCTAGACATGGTTAAGTCTGCCAGAGAAGAACTCGGAAAACTTTTAGGATTAAATATTATATCCCTTGGAGTTTTAGTCGAAATATCGGGAATAGTATCTCACGATTCCATTGAAAAAGCTTTAATGAAAAGAGTGCCTAAAGGATTTGAAGATTATAACAAAAAAGCATTAGAAATTGGTTTCAGGCTGGCAAAAGAAGTTAAGAAAAGTTAAAATATTTAAATTAAAACATTAAAGGAGCATTAATGATTGAGCAAACGCTTTCTATAATTAAACCCGACGGCGTAAAAAAGGGTTTATGCGGAAAAATTATTTCAGTATTTGAAGAAAACGGTTTTGAAATTAAAGCTATGAAAAAAGTTCATCTTACAAAAAAACAAGCTGAAGGCTTTTATTATATACATAAAGAAAGGCCTTTTTTTGCCAGCTTGGTAGATTTTATGACAGAAGGACCGATTATTCCTATGGTGCTATCATGCGAAAACGCAATATTAAAAAACAGAGAAATAATGGGTGCTACAAACCCTAAAGATGCGAAAGAAGGAACCATAAGAAAAATGTTTGCGGAAAGCATCGAAAGAAACGTCGTTCACGGTTCGGATTCTATAGAATCCGCAAAATTTGAAATTTCTTATTTTTTTAACGTTTTTGAAATATTATAAAATTAATTATTAATAATATTGAAATATCGATATACCGATAAGGTTATAAATCTTTTTGAAAAGAACTACGGCGAGTTAAAGCCTTTTTTAAACTTTAATAATGCCTTTCAGCTTTTAATAGCCGTAGTTCTTTCCGCACAGTGCACCGATAAAAGAGTCAATATAATAACGGATAAACTTTTTAAAGTTTACGTTAAACCCTCCGATTTGGCCAAAAAAAATCTGCAAGAATTTGAAGAAGAGATTAAAACATGCGGCATGTTTCATAATAAAGCAAAAAACCTCATTGAAACATCAAAAATTCTCTCCAAAAAATATAACAACGGCGTTCCGGAAAATTTTGATGCGTTAGTTTCACTGCCGGGAGTCGGACGAAAATCGGCAAACGTTATTCTCGGCACATATTTTAACGAAGAACGTTTTCCCGTGGACACCCATGTTTTTCGCGTTGCAAACAGAATAGGGCTTGCCGATTCCAATACGCCGGAAAAAACCGAAAATGACCTAACCGAAATAATACCTTCCAATCTATGGATGAAAATGCACAGATGGCTGATACACCACGGACGCACTTACTGCATGGCAAAAAATCCGAAATGTTCCGAATGTTTTTTAAAAAACTACTGCCGATATTACGAAAATTTAAATAATAAATAAATTAGCAGGCATCCGTATTTTCGTTTTTAATAACATTATGACGCTCTCCGGTAAAGGCGACAGGATAATATCTTAGGACTATTTTAATCCTATAATCTTGTGGAGTTGAACTCCCAGCCGGACGTTAAGTCCGTCGTTTAATATTTTCCCTGCAATTTCGCCGTGCGAAACGGCGCCTTCGACGGGAGAGAATATCAGCTTAAGCGAGTAAAGAGAGTATTCCGTTATAAAATTTTTTGCATAATCATAATCGTCTTTGCTTCCTATAACAAATTTTATTTCATCGTTTCGACCTATATATTTTAAATTTTCAAAAAAAAATTCTTTTGAATGACCGCTTGACGGGCATTTTACATCTATAATTTTAATAACGCTATGATGTACTTTTTTCAGGCTTATAGTTCCGTTTGTTTCTAATAAAACCGTATATTTTAGTTCGATCAGTTTGTTCATAAGTTCAAGCGATTCGTTTTGCATCATAGGTTCGCCGCCGGTAATTTCAATAAGTTTTATACCGGCAGGTCCTGAGCCGCATGCCGATTTTATTATATCGTTTATACCAAACTGTTTAGAATTTTTTGTGTCCAGCGCTTCTTGCGTATCGCAGTAACCGCATTTAAGGTTGCAACCGGCAAGCCTGATAAATTTACAAGGGTATCCCGAATATGAAGATTCGCCCTGAATGCTGTAAAAAATATCGTTTACGTATAACATAAAATTATTAGAAAAAGGTGTTTCACCTTTTTCTTAATCATTATAACATATTCGGGAGGTTTTTTTGTTCTATTGAAGGATTAAAGTAAATAATAAATTTGAATATTTCGATTAACTGTTATATAATTAAAAAAGAAAGAGAGGTATATAATATTATGTTTGGAATAGGCGCACCTGAATTAATCATTATAGCGGTAATAGCATTGCTCATATTCGGACCATCTAAACTTCCGGAACTCGGAAAAACTTTAGGTAAAGGATTGAGGGAGTTCAAAAAAGCTTCGTCCGATTTAAAAGAGCAGATAAATCCTCTTAACGATATTAACGAGCATGACGCCGAAAAACCTGAAAGCAAATTAAACGCTAATAGTTCTAATCTTCTTGAAAATACAACGCAAAAAACAAAAAAAACCGTTAAAAAAAGAACGACGGTTAAAAATAAAAAATCGCATGCAACGGATTCAAGCACTAAGACTCAAAGAAAATCAAAAACTACGGCAAAACCTAAAGCTTCCAAAAATTAAAATTTTTAAATATCTAAATTAACGACCTGAAGCGCATTGTCTTCTATAAATTTACGTCTCGGTTCAACCCTGTCTCCCATAAGAATATCAAATATTCCGTCTGCTTCTATTAAATCGTTTATATTTACTTTTATAAGCGTTCTTGTTTCTTTATTCATGGTAGTCTGCCATAGCTGTTCGGGGTTCATTTCTCCAAGCCCCTTATATCGTTGAATAGATATATTTTGGGGTGCCTTTGATTTAATAATATCGTAAAAATCGTCCATATTTTTGATTTCGTATTTTTTCGATTCGGCTACGACAACTACGTTTGATAATTCAAGGGATTTTATATCTTTTCCTAAACTATATACTGTTTTATAATCTACCGATTCCAAGAATTTTTTATCTAAATAAACGGAAGAGATAAAATTTTTAAATTTTACTGTTATTTTATTATAATCTTCAAAATCTTCATCGTTTTTTACTTCTGCAGTATATCCGGTATCTTTTAGAAAATTTAAGACGGCGGATAACTTTTCCTGCTGTCCTTCTTTTAGCAAATCTTTTGAAGATATATCGTTATCGATTAAATATTCGATTATATTGCTGGATATATGTGTTTTATTTAATTTATCTAAAAGATTTCTGTAATTTTTAATTTTATTTATAGAGTCTTTTATCCAGTTTTTGTCTAAAATAATATCTGAGGCATTTTCCTGCTTTTTATATACGCTTATAGAATTTAAAGATTCGTTAATAATAAAGGCGTCTAAACTATCGTCGTCCTTAAGATAAACTTCGTTATTTCCCTTTTTTACCCTGTAAAGAGGCGGAAGGGCAATATAAAGATAACCGTTTTCTATAATTTCTTTCATATACCTGTAAAAGAAAGTTAAAAGCAGAGCCCTTATATGCGAACCGTCCACGTCTGCATCCGTCATTATTATTATCTTGTGATAGCGAAGTTTGGCAAGATTAAAAAAACTTTCTTCTTTTTTTGAAGTCCCTGAAGTAATTCCTCCGCCTAATGCCGTAATTAATATTTTAATTTCTTCAGAACCGAGCATTTTTTCGAGCCTTGCCTTTTCTACGTTTAAAATTTTACCTTTTAAAGGCAAAATAGCCTGATATTTTCTATCTCTGCCCTGTTTAGCGCTGCCCCCTGCGGAATCTCCTTCAACAATATAAATTTCGCACTGCGAGGGATCTTTTTCCTGGCAGTCGGCTAATTTTCCGGGCAAGGAAGAAAAATCAAGCAGGCTTTTTCTTCTTACGAGTTCTTTTGCTTTTCTTGCAGCTTCTCTTGCCCTTGCGGCATCTAAAGCTTTTTCTACTATAATTTTCGCGGTTTGAGGATTTTCGTCGAAAAATTCGGTTAATTTTTCGTTCAATAAAGATTCTACTATGCCTTTTATATAACTATTGCCTAGTTTAGTTTTAGTCTGCCCTTCAAACTGAGGATTTGGCATTTTAACGCTTATGACCGCCGTTAACCCTTCCCTTACGTCGTCACCGGATATCTGAATAGTTTCATTCCGTTTGCCGCCCCTGTCTTTAAAGTTATTCGTATTGGCGATGTAATAATTATTAATTACCCTTGTTAATGCGGATTTAAAACCTACTAAATGAGTTCCACCCTCTCTTGTATTTATATTATTAACATATGAATATAATATTTCCGAATAACCGTCGTTATACTGCAAAGCTATATCGGTGATAACGTCGTCTTTTTTTGCCGTAATAAAAATAGGTTCTTTAATTAAAATATTTTTATTTTGATTAATATATTCTACAAAAGATTTAATACCTCCGTCATATTTAAAATCATGGGATTTATCGTTAATTTCGTCTATTATATTTATGTGTATTCCGGCGTTTAAAAAAGCAAGCTCTCTTAACCTATTAGATAAAATATCGAAATCGAAACTGTTCCGTTCCATAATTTCAAAATCGGGTATAAACGTAACGGATGTTCCTCTTTTATTTGTTTTTTCGCTTTTTTCAAGTCTGCCAAGCGGCTTGCCTTTACTGTAACTTTGTCTATAAACATAACCGTCGCGATAAATTTCTATATCTAACTTTTGAGAAAGCGCATTAACTACGGAAATACCGACTCCATGAAGTCCTCCTGAAACTTTATACGACTTCTTGTCAAATTTTCCGCCTGCATGTAAAACAGTAAGAACTACCTCGGCTGCCGAAACTCCCTGAGGTTCATGTATATCTACCGGTATTCCCCTGCCGTCGTCTTCAATGGTAACAGAACCGTTTATATTAATTCTGACTAATATATTTTTGCAGTAACCTGCAAGGGCTTCGTCTATACTGTTATCTACAACTTCATAAACCAAATGATGAAGTCCTTCTATACCGGTAGAACCTATATACATTCCAGGCAGTTTTCTGACCGCTTCCAATCCTTCTAATACTTGTATATCTGAACTTTTATACTCTTCTTCTGTATTCATTAATAACCTCTTTTTATTATTATCAGTATCTCATCGGCATAAATATGCCTATTACGTTTTGAATTAAATTTTCTTTGTTTTCGTCTTCTTTAGCAATTTTTTCCGATGCTATATACGGCTCTATTACTAACGGAGTATAAATAGTATTAAATCTTACTTTTAAATTTTCTTCATTTATATTCGAAATAAAATCCAATATATACCTCGAATTTAATTTAATACTTATAGGTTCTCCTTTATAATTAATTTCTAATTCGTCGTTCCCTTCGCCGACGTTTGTATTAACTGTTTTAATAGACAGATTATTTTCGCTGAAACTAAGTTCGATAGAATGGCTTTTTTCTTCTGCAAGAAGCGACACCATTTTAATAGAATTATACAGTTTTTTGGTATTTATTATTGAAATTTTATATCCGTCTTTAGGAAGTACCGTATTATAATCGGGAAATTTACCTTCTATAAGCCGCGATATAAATTTTGTATTTTTACCTGCGTTTTCCGTTTGGTTTTCAAATTCGAAAATTACGTTATTTGAATTAATCATAATTTTAATAATAATATCTTTATCTAATTTTATAATCTCAGACAATATTTTTTTTGGAATTATTATTCCCATTTTTAATAATTCATAAATTCCGCCGCTTTTTTCGCCTTTATAATTTATTTCGTTTTGCGCTATAGACAGCCTGTGTCCGTCGGTCGCAACCAGCCTTATATAGTCTTTATCTTCTACTTCCGTTAAAACAAAGTAAACGCCGGTAAGGTTTCTTTTCGTATCTTCCGAAGCTGCGGTTGAAAAAATTACTTTGCTAATAAGATTTTTAAGGATTTTAAAATCTATATTAAAACTGTCGTCGGATTTAAAATCTAAAATATTTGGAAAATCTCCGACTGGAACCGTAGTCAGCTTAAAAATAGATTTTTTATAATTAATTACCGCTATACCGTTCTCGTTCTCGCCAAAATTTATCGATAAATTTTGGCCGTCTTCAGAAAATTCTTTAATAATATTAAATAACTTTTTTGAATTTACGGTTGTTTTCCCTTCGGATATTATTTCCGCGTTACAGTAGGCTATAATAGAAATTTCCAAATCAGTCGCGCTAATTTTAATGAAATTATTATCTGTATTTTCTATTAGAATATTAGAAATAATAGGCATGGACCCTTTCTTTTCGGAAATACCCTGAGTTAAAGACAGACATTCAATAAAATTCTTTTTTTTAATATTAAAATTTAACATATTTTAGGCCGTTTATTATTATATTATAATTAATTTTAAAAACATTAATAGTAATAGTATGGTTTAAAAAGTTTAAAAACGACTAAGTAATTAAAACTATAAGTAATTTCTTGTTTATAAATATGTGTTATTTTAGACGCCTTTTTTTTAAAAAATGTTTAATTCTTTTATTATGAAAAAATTAAACATAAAATTAACATATTTTTAAACATAATTACTTTTTAATTATTTTAATAATATTATTTAAAGTTTTTTCTAATCCTTCATTATTTTTAAGATTCTTTTTTACTTTATTAACCGCATAAATTATAGAAGAATGATCTTTTCCTCCGAATTTATCGCCTATTTCTGGAAAAGACAGTTCGGTATAAGTTCTTATTAAATACATGGCGATTTGACGCGGTTCGACGAATTCTTTTAATTTTTTATTTGATTTAATATCGGCTATTTTAATATTAAAATAATTGCATACTGATTTTATAACGTTTTCTGCAGTAATAACTTTCTCGTTTTCTTTTAATAAATTAGAAGTAGCCTCAATTGCAAGATCGATATCTATTGGTCTTCCGGTAAAAGAAGAATATGCAGATATTTTAATCATAGCCCCTTCTAATTCTCTTATATTAGAATTAATTTTATTGGCTAAAAGATTTATAACTTCGTCCGGAAAATTTATATTGTTTAAAATAGCTTTCTTTTTAAGGATTGCAACCCTTGTTTCAAAATCAGGAGGCTGAATGTCCGCTATTAACCCCCATTCAAATCTAGACCTTATTCTTTCTTCTAAACTTACGATATCTTTAGGTATTTTATCGCTTGAAACCACTATCTGTTTTTGGTTTTCATACAGTGCGTTAAAAGTATAAAAGAATTCTTCCTGAGTTCTTTCTTTACCGGCTATAAACTGTATATCATCTATAAGTAAAACATCTACGTTTCTATATCTGTTTCTAAAATCTACCATCTTATCGTCCCTAATGGATGTAATCATTTCATTGGTAAATTTTTCGGAAGATACTAGATAAACGTTTAAATTTTTTTCTTTTATTATTTTATTGGCTATAGCGTTAAGCAAATGTGTTTTTCCAAGTCCAACGTCGCTGTATATAAACATTGGATTATAAGTCTGTCCTGGCAGATTGGCTACGGCGACGCTTGCCGCATGAGCAAACTGGTTTCCCGAACCTATTACGAAATTTTCAAATGTATATTTTTCGTTTATATTAAGATATTCCTTTTTTAAACTTTTTTTGTTTTCTTTTTCCGTAGTTTTTTCTTTAACTTCATTTTTTAAATTTACCGGAGATAAATTTATATTTATATTATCCTCTATGTTGGTATTGTTTTTAACTATGAAATTATTTTCGGAAGCTTCGTTAATATTATAAATCATATTAAGATCTTCCGTGTTGTTCAAATTTTTCCATATATTTACAATAATTTCACGGTAAGATTCGTTAATAATATCCTTAAAGAATTTATTCGGCACGGAAAATATAAGCGTATTGTCGTTTAAAGATATATCGGCAGGATTAAACCATATATTAAAATTGCTGTCGCCTATTTCTTTTTTTAATTCGTTTAATAGAGGTTCTATTTTATCCATAATAAATTAAACAATGTTATCAACAGTTGTTGATAACTCAAATATATCTTTAATTACAATAACTTATACTATTAATTTAGAGATGAATAGAGCTTTATTTTTTAATTTTTATTGGAAATATTTTCAGTATAAAATTTAACAAATCAACATTATCAAATTTTAAAATATATTTCAATTATATTTCAATAATTTTTTTCTTATAAAATCAATGCATTAAATATTTTAATATCACTTATAGCCTTTTGTTACCTCATGTTGAGAAATAAATTAAAAATAAAAACTGCTTGACATTAGTATTATTATTTGTTTTAATTAAAATTTATCTCATAAAAAATTTTATTATTAATAAATAAAACGGAGCAATAGTTATGAAAAGAACTTTTCAACCAAGTAAATTAAAAAGAAAAAGAACGCACGGATTTTTAAGCAGGATGAGCACTAAAAACGGAAGATTGGTTTTATCGAGGCGCAGAAGAAAAGGCAGGAAAATACTTGTTCCAGTAATAAGCTCTAAGTAGTTTTTTATTTTAAGCTTTATATAATAATGTCTGAAAAAAAATTTAAATTAAATGAAGACATTAAACTAAATGATAAAAGCAAAATAAATTATATTTTCAAACAAGGACTTAAAAAACCGCAAAAAATTTCGGTAATTTATTATGTTAAGTCAGATAGTTTCAAATTTTTAATTACGTTTAAAAGAAAGCTCCTTAATTCTGTTAAAAGAAATAAGTTTAAAAGAATCATAAAAGAATTTATAAGACTAAATCAGTATAATCTTAGAAAAATAGATTGCGCAGTATTATTAGTCAAAATTCCTCCTTCTAAAATTCATCTGTTAAAAGAGCTTGAATTTTTAATACAAAATGAAAATTTTAAATAAATTTTTTATCGTACTAATAAATTTTTACAGAAAGTTTATATCTCCATTATTGCCACAAAGCTGCAGATTTTACCCTACTTGCTCCGAATATGCCGTAGAATGTTTTCAAACTTTCGGTTTTTTTAAAGCTTTTTTTTTATCTATATACAGGATTATCAGATGTAATCCTTTGTCTAAGGGCGGATACGACCCTGTCGATAAGCATGCACATTAAAATATACTGCCGCATCAGAATTATTTGTTAAGCAATTTGATTTAAATTTTATATACTGTAAAGGAGTTTTTTTGGAAAAGAGAATAATTATAGCTTCAATATTATCGGTAATCTTAATAATAGCATGGGGCTATTTTATGCCTCACGGGCAAAAAGCGCCGGTAGTAAATAAACAAACGACCGCATTAACTAAAGTTTCAAATTTAAAACGCAAAGAAAGCGTTAAAAATTTGAAAAAAATTATTCCTCTTAAACAAAAAAAAATAAAAAAATTAATTTCTATATCAAATTCGCTTAAAAGCCTAAAAACCCTATCCTATAAGGGAAAGAATATTTATGTAAAGTTTAATAAATATACGGGAGCAATAGATTCTTTAAATCTTTTAAATTATTCTTACACCGAAAAAAATTATAAAAATAAGGTTAATCTTGCCAATTCTAAAAATATTCCGGAAGTAATTAACTTTGTACCAAAAAATCAAAACGTTCCAATAAAATTAGTCAATATAATAAGGAAAAAAGATTCTGTAAAGTTTGTCTATAATATAAACGGCAAGGTCATACTGACTAAGGAATATAAATTTTACGAACATAAGTATCTTTTGACGGCGACGGTTTATATTAAAAATATCAGCAATAAACCGTATAATCTTAAGGGCAGGTTTATTTTGTCTGCGGGTTTAAAGCCGGCTTCGTCGAAAAGCCCAAATTTTGTTAATTTTGCTACTGCGGTTTATATTAATAAAAACTTTCAAACCCCGTCTATTACTAATAAAGAAAAGTTTACGGGGGATATTTCTTTTGCCGGTTTTAACTCTAAATATTTTTTGCTTTCGGTATTATCGCCAGGACTTAGCATAACTGCAGAAAAGAAAGGTAATATAATTTCTTTTATAATTCCTAAAACGTTGCATGCAGCTTCCGGTAAAACAGTAGAAACGTCTTTAAAATTTTACGGCGGACCGAAAAAATTATCCCTGTTAAACCCCTTGAAGCATAACCTTAGCTCAACTTTAAACTTCGGCTTTTTCGGCTTTTTTTCAATAATATTACTTCATATACTTGAATTTTTCTACGCATATGTTCATAATTATGGAGTTGCTATTATACTTCTCGTTTTAGTAATAAGGTTAGTGTTTTATCCGCTTACCTATACAGGTTTTAAATCTATGAAGCAGATGCAGAAATTAACGCCTAAGATTAACGAACTGCGCGAGAAATACAAAGACAACAAAGCCGAATTAAACAAAAAAATTATGGAACTTTATAAAGAAAGCAAGGTAAATCCTTTCGGCGGATGTCTTCCTATGCTGTTGCAAATTCCTGTTTTTTACGGTTTGTATGAAGCGCTTTTAATATCGATACAGCTCAGAAACGCACCTTTTATATTCTGGATACATAATCTATCCGTTCAGGATCCTTATTATATCCTGCCTATATTAATGGGCATATCCATGCTGATTTCGCAAAAAATGAATCCTATGGTTGGCGACCCCGCCCAGGCTAAAATTATGCTTATACTTCCTATTGTTTTTACGTTCATTTTTATTCATTTTCCCGCAGGTCTTCTTTTATACTGGACTGTCAATAATATTTTAACCATTGTCCAGCAGTATATTATAAATAAAAAATTTGCTTAACCTTATTTTTACTGCGTCATGTCTTTTTTAAAAAATGAAATAGATACTATTTGCGCTATTTCTTCTCCTTCAGGCGAAGGAGCAATCAGCATTATCAGGGCATCCGGCGCAGACTGCCTGCATATACTTAAAAAAATTTTCAGGCCTTACCGCAAAGATTTATCCGATATAAAATCCCGTTTTTTATATATAGGACGCATTTTCGATTTTCAAACCGAATCTTTTGTCGACGAAGCGGCATGCGTTTTTATAAAAGGTCCGAATTCGTATACCGGAGAAGATATGTTTGAAATATATCCTCACGGCGGAGTATTTAACACCAAATATATACTGGAAATAATATTAAAATCGGGCGCAAGGCTTGCATATAACGGAGAATTTACCAAAAGAGCCTATCTGAACAATAAAATTAGCCTTGTAAAAGCAGAAGCTATTCTGGAAATAATCAAAGCTAATTCTTTAAAAACCTTAGTTATCGCAAACAACGAACTCAGCGGATTATTAGAAAAAAAAATTGAAAAAATTAAAGAAGATTATCTTTATATGCTTGCTTCCGTTGAAGCGTTGATAGATTTTCCGGAGGAGGAATTTGAAAATATTAATGCCGATTTTCTAAAAAAAGCAGAGGAGTCGGCGGAATTAATCTTGGAGCTTATAGAATCTTACGAGAATTACGAGCTAAACAAGAGAGGTTTCAGCATAGTAATAGCCGGACAGCCCAATGTAGGAAAGTCTAGTATATTAAACAAACTTTTAGATAAAAATAGAGCCATAGTTTCGGATATTCCCGGTACTACGAGGGATTATATCGAAGAAAATCTTTTTTTATCCAATAAACCCGTTAAAATTATAGACACTGCCGGATTAAGGGAAACGGAGAATGAGATAGAATATGAGGGAATAAAAGTCAGCTACAGCCAGATTAAAAATGCCGATGCCGTTTTATATGTTTTCGACGTTAACGATTTAACGGAGAATGAAATTTTAAAGGAAATATTGGAAGAAAAAGAAAACGTTGTTCCCGTAGTTAATAAATTAGATACCTTAGTTGTTAAAAACTTAAAAACGGTAGAAAATAAAATTATTAAGGAATTTAAGTTTACTAATAATCCTGTTTTTATAAGCGCCAAGACCGGTGAAGGTTTTGAGTCGATGAAAACGGCTCTGTATGATATTATCATAAAGTCTGAAAGCGGCGTTAAAGACGACGTCGGTATTACGACTATCAGGCAGAAAAACTTGCTTTTAAAATCTTTAAATTTTTTAGAAAGAGCAAAAGAAAAATTTAAAGAAGGTTCTCCTTTAGAACTGGTATCGATAGATTTAAGAGACGGCATTAAATCTCTTGATGAGATAATCGGCAGCGTAACCAACGAAGACGTTTTAGACGTGCTTTTCAAAGAATTTTGCATCGGCAAATAAAAACCGGCCGTTAAAAATTTATCGTTTCTATATTATAATAATATAGAAACGATAAATGAAAACTTTAAAACATATAATTTTGAATTATAATTCCGACTATGGAAAATAAAAATAGTATGAATAGTTTTGACGTAATAGTTGTAGGAGCGGGGCATGCAGGCATAGAGGCTTCCCTTGCTTCGGCAAGGATGGGTCTGAACGTTGCCGTTGTTACGATTAATTTGGACAACATCGGGCAGATGTCTTGCAATCCTGCTATCGGAGGGCTTGCAAAGGGGCATCTAGTGCGCGAAATCGACGCTCTCGGCGGCGAGATGGGTAAAGCTACAGATAAAACAGGAATTCAGTTTAGAACCCTTAATACGAAAAAAGGTCCGGCGGTCAGGTCGTCGCGTGCTCAGGCGGATATGTTTAGATATAAAACCTATATGAAAAAGGCTTTGGAATCTGAACAAAACCTTACGATTATTCAGTCTATGGTTGATTCGCTTATCGTAAAAAATGCAAAAGTATTAGGAATAGTTTTATGGACGGGGGAACAACTGTTTGCCGATGCCGTCATTTTAACGACAGGAACTTTTTTAAGGGGTCTGGTGCATATCGGTCTTTTTAACTATAATGCCGGAAGGGCAGGCGATTTTGCTTCTAATAAACTTTCTTTGAGTTTGATTGAAAGCGGTCTTGAACTCGGAAGACTTAAAACGGGAACTACGCCGCGATTGGACGGAAGGACTATAGATTTTTCAGAGCTTGATGAGCAAAAAGGTGAAGACGATTTTATTCCGTTTTCTATAGCGGATAAAAAGATAAATAACGAGATAAGCTGTTATATTACATATACGAACAAAAATACGCACGACGCAATTTTAAAAGACTTGGATAAGTCTCCTTTATATTGCGGCGTTATTAAAGGAATTGGCCCCAGATACTGCCCTTCCATAGAAGATAAAGTAGTCAGGTTTAAAGACAAAGAAAGGCACCAGATATTTTTGGAAAGAGAGAGTCTTGACTCGGTAGAATATTATCCTAACGGACTTTCCACCAGCCTGCCTTTAGATACCCAACTTAAATTCTTAAGGACTATAAACGGGCTTGGAAACGTAAAAATAATGAGGCCAGGTTATGCAATAGAATACGATTATATTTTACCTACCCAACTTAATTATTCTTTGGAAACTAAAAAAATAGAAGGACTTTTTTTGGCGGGGCAGATTAACGGAACATCAGGTTACGAAGAAGCTGCAGTTCAGGGTATAGTTGCCGGAATTAACGCCGCTTTAAAGATAAAAGGAGAAGAACCTTTAATATTAAGAAGGGATGAGGCATATATAGGCGTTTTGATAGACGATTTAATAACTCTCGGCACTTCAGAACCATACAGAATGTTTACGTCTCGCGCCGAATACAGACTGCTTTTAAGGGAAGACAATGCGGATTTCAGGCTGTGTGAATTCGGTAAAAAAGCCGGCCTTTTAGACGACGAAAGATATTTTATATACAAAGAACGATTAGACGGTTTTAACAAACTACTTTCATTTTTAAAGACTTACGAAAAAGGAAAGTATTACGACCTCTTGAAACGTCCGGACATTTATTTGGAAAGTATCGCTCCGCAATTAAACGAAGAACTAAATAAATTTAGCAAAGATATAATGAACAGAGTAGAGCTTTTTGTCAAATACGAGGGTTATATTTCAAGACAGAAAGAAGAGATAGGCAGGTTAAAAAAATTTGACGATTTTAAGATTGAAAGCGGTATGGATTTTAATTCTATTCCTGGATTGTCCATAGAAGTAGTTGAAAAACTAAATAAAATACGTCCCAAAACTATTTCGGAAGCAAGCAGGATTTCAGGTATAACTCCCGCGGCGGTCGGTATTTTATTAATGAGATGCCGAAAATAAAATTAAATTAAAAAATTAAATATGTTTCACATGAAACATAAAGCATTTTTATAATATTTTTTTCTTGACATATTTTTTTTAAAATAGCATACTTATCTTATATTATGTAAAAAATAAGTTAATTAAACACAGGAGGCTGTTTATGCGAAGTGAGCCCGACAGTAGCGATTATTGTTTAAATTCAAAAAAAATCGATAATGGCTTTAATACTTCATTGGCTTTAGAGTGTTTATTTAATTTTAACTTTCCTTTATAAACTTTGTTATCTTAATATTTCTCTCTTTCTAATGAACGGTTAAAGCTGTTTATTAAGAAGGAGACTAAATATGAAAGATATTTACAAAGAAAAACTCGACAATCTTCCTGTAGATATTAAACTTAGAGCGGCAGACAGGCTTAAAATCCATCTTATGAGGCAAAAATACGGGTATTTTTCCCGTTTGTGCCTTTTAATGGCGCTTATCGGTCCAGGAATACTCGTTATGATCGCCGACAACGATGCCGGCGGCGTTATGACTTATGCTCAGACCGGTTCAATATTCGGAATAGGTTTTTTTATTCCGTTTATGATAATAATGCTGCCGGTAGCTTATATTGTACAGGAGATGACCGTTAGGCTGGGTGCCGTAACTCACAGAGGGCATGCCGAAATGATATGGAAAAGATACGGAAAGTTCTGGGGGGCTTTTTCTTTAATAGACCTTATCATAGCAAACGTATTGACGCTGATAACGGAGTTTATAGGCATAACTATAGGTATGCGCGTTTTTGGAGTTCCGCCGCTTATTTCTTCGGCAGCGGCCGTTATTATTATAGCTTCCATTCAGCTTTTTTTACGTTATTGGGCATGGGAGTGGATTAGTTTAAGTATAGCAGCGTTTAACCTTATATTCGTTCCCTTAGTTTTTTTTGTTCCTCATTTGCACTGGGGAGCGGTTGCGAGAAGTTTTGGAACATGGCATATACCCGGAGGCGTTACCTCGCTTTTTATATATGTAGTTCTTGCAAACTTAGGCACTACTATAGCTCCATGGATGCTTTTTTTCCAGCAGTCTTCCGTAGTAGATAAAGGCCTTACGGTCAAAGATATAAGGGACGGACAGTTAGACACGTTTATAGGTTCCGTATTTATGGTAATAGTCGCTATAGCCATTATACTTATTACGGCGGGAACCGTTTACGGTATGACTAATACGCCTAATTTAGACATACAAACCATTCTTTCGGCAATCTCTTCAAAAATGGGACCTCTTGCTATGAGACTTTTTGCTCTTGGATTAGTAGAGGCCGGTCTTATAGCAGCTATAGCAATATCCGCAAGCACTTCCTGGGCTATGGGGGAAGCTTTCGGCTGGCCTAAAAGCATCAATATGCCGCCGCTTCAAGGCTGGAAATTTTATCTTCCCGGTATAATAAGCCTTTTGATCGCAGGAAGTATAGTTTTAATACCGAATGCGCCTTTAGGTTTTTTAAACTTAACAGTCCAGGTAGTTGCTACTATTTTTATGCCTGCGGCCATGATGTTTTTGCTTTTGCTTTTAAACGATAAGGAGATAATGGGCGTGCATATAAATAAACCATGGCAGAATATATCGGCGTTTACAATAGTCGGATTTTTAATAATAATGAACTTCTTGTATGGTTTAACGGTGGTATTCCCGCATTTATTAGGATGACTGTAAATAAATTCAATAAATTGATATAATTTAATTTTAATTGTAAGAGGCGCAATATGAAAAATAATAAAAAAAATTCTAAAGATATTGATCTCGACGAAGACTGGGAAGATTTTATAAAGGAAGAAGGGTTAATAGATTATAATAAAATACCGGTACAAAAAGCCGAAATTAAAGGATGGGTGCAAATAGCCTTTTGGTTTCTTAGAATTTATATACTCGTAATGATTATAATGGTAATTATCGGATTTTCAAGAATACATTAAGGACGATTAAATGGAAATAAAATATTCGGTGTGTCCTCACGACTGTCCGGATACATGCGCTTTAAGGATTGAAATCGAAGACGGTAAAATCGTAAAAGTGGCGGGCGATCCATCTCATCCCGTAACAAAAGGGGTTATCTGCGAAAAAGTAAGAGCTTATCCTGAACGCATTTACGGAAACAGGATACTTTATCCGATGCGCAGGACGGGGAAGAAGGGTGTCGGCGCATTTAAAAGAATAAGTTGGAATGATGCCATAGATGAAATTACCGGACGTTGGAAAGAGCTTATTTCTAAATATGGTTCTGAAAGTATTTTGCCCTATTCCTACGGCGGGACGGAAGGCATAATTAACAAAGCAAGTATGGACAGGCGTCTTTTTAATAAAATCGGCGCTACGGCTCTTGACCGCACTATATGTTCAGCTGCGGGAAGTCTGGGGTATCAGCTTGCTTACGGAGAGTCTAAAGGGGTAAATCCTTTAGACTCCGTTAATGCAAAATTGATAATATTCTGGGGAATAAACGCTTTAGAAACAAATATGCATCAGGCGCTTTTAGCCGAAGCTGCCCGTAAAAACGGCGCTAAAATTATAGCCGTAGACGTTCACCGCAATAAAACGGCAAAATGGGCAGACGATTTTTATATGATTCTGCCGGGTTCGGATGGAGCGCTTGCTCTGGGAATTGCGCATATTATATTAAGAGATAATTTGGAAAATAAGGAATTTTTAGAAAAGTATTCTTTCGGATTTGACGAATTTCGCAAAAAGGCGCAGGAATATCCGCCAGATAAAGTAGCAGGCATTACCGGTCTTTCAAAAGAGCGAATCGAACATTTAGCAAAATTATATGCAGAAACTAAACCGTCGTTTTTAAGAATAGGAAACGGACTTCAGCATCACAAAAACGGCGGTATAAATACATGGCTGATTTCTTTACTTCCGTCTTTAACAGGGGCATGGTCGGATAAAGGCGGAGGAGCGTTAAAATCTAATTCCGGATATTTTCCTTTAAACGAACAAGCGTTAAAAAGACCGGATTTAATGAAAAATGCAAGCAGAACGGTAAATATGGTTCAGCTTGGAAAAGCATTATGCGAACTTGGCAGTCCTCCTATTATGTCGTTGTACGTTTATAACAGCAATCCTGCAGTTGTAGCTCCCAATCAAAACTTGGTTATAAAAGGTTTTGGAAGGGAAGACCTTTTTACGGTGGTTCACGAGCAAACCATGACGGATACCGCAAAATGGGCGGATATTATACTTCCGGCAACTACGAGCTTTGAACATTCAGACCTTTACGTAAGCTACTGGCATACTTTTATTCAGTGGGCAGTTCCGGTTATACGGCCTTTAGGAGAGGCTAAGCCTAACATTGAAGTATTTAAACTTATTGCTAATGCTTTAGATTTTAACGACGAATGTTTTTCGGATACGGAAGAAGATATAGCGCGCATGGCTCTTGACCTTCCTTACTGGAAAGAAAGAGGAATAACTTTTGATAGGCTTAAAAAAGAAAGAGTTATTAAAATCGAGACGGAAGACTATCCTTTTAAATTCGATAAACTAAAAACTTCTTTTTGTAAAATAGAGTTTAAAAGTACAAAAGTTTCGGCTTACGGACTTTCGGAAATACCGCAGTACAATCCTATAAGAAATTATCCGGAAAAATATAGCAATGAAAACGCCTTCAATAAAATAAATTCTAATTACCCTTTAATCTTCGTCAGTCCTCCAAACCACTTTTTTTTAAATTCGTCTTTTGCCGGAGTCGCTTCTTTAAAAGCAAAAGCCATCGAGCCTTTTTTAGAAATTAATCCTGAAGACGCCGAAGCCAGAGGCATTAATGACGGAGATTTAGTAAGGGTAGAAAACGAGCGGGGCGGGGTGTCTATAAAAGTTAAAGTCGTAAATTCCGTTCTGCCCGGAGTAGTCGTTTCGGCAGGTTTATGGTGGAAAGACGATTACGCAAACGGTTCGGGCGTAAATGCTCTGACTCCCGACGATTTATCGGATATAGGCGGCGGCGCCGTTTTTTTTTCCTCACTTGTCGAAGTTAAAAAAATCTAAAAAATGTTCTTGCTATTTTTTAAGCATTTGCTATAATTAAAAAGTTTTGACTTTAAATTATACAATATGGAGGATTAAGTTTTGATATTAAATGGATAACCTTAAGCATAAAGGGATATTCAGGTATTTTTTTAGTTTTCTGACCATTTTATCCGCCGCGTTTTTTACGGTTTTAAGCATATACTATTTTAAAAGCGAATTTATACTGCAATCCTCTTTTATAAATTTTTCCTTCAAATTTGACGCTCTTTCCCTGTTTTTCGTAATATTCATATCTTCTATTTCACTGTTTATTTCTATTTTTTCTATAAAATACGGGGATAAATACGACGATAAACCTTCACTGTTTATATATTCTTTTTTATTTATAATATCCATGCTTATTCTCGTTATAAGTAACGATATGCTGACCTTTTTGATTTTTTGGGAATTGATGTCCATTTTTTCTTTTCTTTTGGTTATTTATGAAGGAAACGAAGAATCCAGAAAAGCCGGTTTTTTATATTTTTTAATGACGCATATAGGCACTATTCTTATAACCGCCGCTTTTATAATGCTTTATTTAAAAACGTCGTCTTTTTCTTTCGATTATTATAAAGGCGCGGCGGGAATTATAATACTGGCGGCGGCAATAACCGGATTTTCGATTAAAGCGGGCATTATACCTTTTCATACATGGCTGCCTTACGCCCATCCTGTTGCGCCCGCCAATATATCGGCCGTTATGTCAGGCGTTATGGTTAATATGGCTATATACGGTATTTTAAAATTTTTATTCGTTTTCAGTTCAGGGTCTGACTCGTTTCTTGGAATCATACTTCTCGTTATAGGCGCTTTGTCCGCTCTTTTGGGGATTATGTACGCCATGGCGCAGAAAGATATTAAAAAACTGCTTGCTTTTTCCACTATAGAAAATATGGGAATAATTTTTATGGGAATCGGCATATCGTACTGGGCGCGTGTAGAAAATTTTAAATCGCTGGAATATATTGCAATGATAGCAGTACTCCTGCATATAATTAATCACGGCTTAAGCAAAAGTTCACTTTTTATGGGTGCGGGCTTGATAGACAAATATACGCATACTAGAAATATGGAAAAACTCGGCGGACTTTCAAAAAAAATGGCGCAGTTGTCGGTGCTCTTTCTTATCGGTATAATGTCTATTTCGGCCATGCCTCCTTTAAACGGTTTTTTAAGCGAGTGGTATTTATATATTTCTTTAATAGGTTCGGTTTTTACGGGCAACCTGTATATGGTTTATTTTTCGATAATATCCATAGCGCTTCTGTCACTTGCAGGAGCCGCCGCAGGCGCCGCTTTTACAAAATTATTCGGAATAACTTTTCTTGGGAAACCGAGGACTGCTAATGCCGAAAATGTAAAAAAATCCCATATTGTAGAAAGAATAGGAATTGCCCTGCCCGTTGTTTTATGTATTTATATAGGAGTTTACCCTTATCAAATAATATCGAGCTTAAACGCCGTAATATTTTATCTGACGGGAGGAACGGTAAATCCAAATCCGTTTACCGCAGTCAGCGCCGTAAAAGTTCATTCGTTTTCCTTATATGCGCCGTCTATTATAGCCGCTGCGTTTATCCTCCTATTATTAATAATTTTTTTCTATTTTAAAATATTCGCTTCCGATAAAAAAAGAGTGTTTGAAACATGGGCATGCGGGCTCGACGAGAAGAATCCTAAAGCTCAGTATTCCGGCAGCGGATTTTCCTCGAGCATAATGAAAGTTTTTTCCTCTTTTTACTCGTCGGTTTCGGAAATAGATTTTGAAAGGGACGTAAAAAAGTATTTCAGGTCTAAGTCGGTTTATACCGAAGAAGTGAACGATATAGTCGAAAAATATATATATATTCCGGCGGGAAAATTATATTACAAGATATCCGAAATTTTTAATAAAGCGGTTAATTCGGCAAATATAAACGTTTCGCTGGGATATTTATTTTTAACTTTAATCGTCTGCATTATCATTTATATATTTATAATAAGATAAAAGATAAAAAAACAAAAATTATGAATTTTAACGCTCAGCATTTAATAATAGGCTTAATTCAATTTATTATAATAGTTATGCTTGCGCCCTTTTTTGCAGGTTTCATTCATAAATTAAAACAGCGTGCAAGAGGTCAGAAAGGAATAAATATATTTCAGTTTTATATAAATTTTAATAAATTATTAAAAAAAGAGCTCGTTTTATCAAAAGACGCGACATTTATATCTAATATATCTCCTTATATAGTTTTTGTAACGTATTTAATTATATTATTAATGCTGCCTGCATTTTACAGATATTCTTTGTTCGGCATATCTTCCGACGTAATTTTAATCGCTTATTCTCTTGCTCTTGCGACTTTTTTTATGACTCTTTACGCTATGGATCAGGGCAGCGCTTTCGGCGGGCTCGCCGCCAGCAGGGAATGGTTTTTAACGGTCCTTTCGGAGCCTTCTTTAATATTCATTTTTATATCGCTTGCCATCTTCACAAAACAGGGCAGAATTACCGATATTTTTTACGTAATACAGAAAGGAGCGGAAAACGCCTTTTTGACGGGCGCCGGTTCAAGCGCCGTATCCGTTGCTATACCTTTTTTACTTTTTATTTCGCTTTTTATCGTAAGCATATCGGAAAACGCAAGAATTCCTATAGACAATCCTGAAACCCATCTCGAACTTACCATGTTTCATGAAGCAAACATTTTAGAGGCAAGCGGAAAACATCTGGGACTTTATGAATACGGAAGCTACTTGAAACTTACGGTTTTTTTAACCATAATGTCTCTTATCCTGTTTCCTTATATGGCCGTAAATATTTATCAAATCCCGTTAGCTTTTATAATTTACGTTTTGAAGATGATAATATTATGTATATTTATTGCCGGCGTAGAGATAGTTAACCCCAAAATGCGCGTTTTCAGGGTGCCGAACATTCTTTCCGTCTCGTTCATATTGTCTTTGATAGCGATGATATTGTCGATTAGGAGATTTTAAAAATGATAATGGAAAAAATAGCAGAACTTTTTATTATTTTAATACTCGTTTCGGTCGTATTAAACGTAAGTTCGCCTTTTATAAAATTTGCCATAAAGTTGTATTCTTTTCAGTCTCTTATGCTTGCATTTTATATTTTAATGGGGGCGGTTCATTTCAACTCGATAAATTTATACGGTTCATTTGCCATTACAATAATTTTTAAGGTTATTTTAATTCCTTATTTTTTATTCAAAACCCTTAAAAAGGTTAAAATGGATAAAGAAATAAATATGTATATAGGCATACCGGAGGCTGTCGTCTTTGCCGGTTCTTTAACTTTGCTTTCAAATTTGATAGCTCAAAAAATTATTAAAACGGGCATTACTTTCGGTTCTTTCGTGTTTACGATATCTCTTGCTACGTTTTTAATAGGAGCGATGCTTATGATAACAAGAAAAACTTTATTTTCGCAGATTCTAGGATTTTTAACGATTGATAATGCAATTTTTTTGGCGGCAAACAGCATTACTCACGGAATGCCGCTTTTAGTAGAACTGGGCGTACTTTTCGACCTTTTCGTCAGCATACTTATATTGTCGCTTCTAATATTAAACTTAAGGAGAAACGTTGCATCATAAACTTTTAGATTTAATATTAATACTTCCTGCGGCGGCCTTAATATTTTCAATTTTTACCGACGTATTATGGATGTCTTATCTTCAGCTGGCGATATCCGTCCTTGTATTCTTGACGGTCGGCGTAATCGCAGTTTCTTTTAATTCAATCGCGTTTTTTTTAGGAGGGTTTTTCTTTGTAGATTATATTAATTTAGTCATACTAATAACCGTTTCTACGCTTGAACTATTCGTAGCGTTTTATTCTTTTGGATACGTCAGAAGCGAAATAGCCGGCGGCGTATCTAAAAGAAAATTTAAATTTTATTATTTTTGGAAAAATTTATTTATTTTCAGCATGATGGTTTCGATATTGTCTAATAATCTGGGTATTTACTGGACGGGACTGGAAGCCACGACGCTTGCTACGGCATTATTGGTTTCTTTTAACAGGACGAAAGAATCTTTCGAAGCTACATGGAAATACGTTATTATGTGTTCTGTCGGCATTGCCATAGGGCTTTTTGCCATAGTTATTTTATATTTTACTACTTCGCAGGTTTACGGCGAAAGTATGCGCTCTTTATCTTTTATTAATATTATGCAGGCGGGCGCAAAATTAGACAAAAATTTTCTTATGCTGTCTTTTATTCTTGCGCTTGTAGGATTTGGAACGAAAGTAGGTTTTGCTCCTATGCACAACTGGCTTCCGGATGCGCATTCGCAAGGTCCAAGTCCGGTCAGCGCTTTATTGTCGGGAGTTTTGCTTAATACCGCGCTTCTTGGTATTTTACGGTTTTATCAGATAAACGCCGCCGCCGGCATACATTACCCTAGGTATTTTTTAATCTGCTTCGGGTTTTTAACAATTTTCGTATCGGCTTTTTCGATAATAAAGCAGACCGATTACAAACGGCTTTTTGCATTCTCTTCAATGGAAAATATGGGTATTATAGCGCTTGGTTTCGGCATAGGCGGAATTGCGGTTATAGGAAGCCTGCTGCAGATTTTTTTTCACGCCTTGAATAAGGGGCTGCTTTTTTTATCTTCGGGAAACGTTCTTGCGGCTACCCATGAACGAAGAATAGATAAAATAAGAAATTTATCCAAAAATTTTCCTATTACGGGAATAGTTCTTCTTTTCGGGGCTATGGGAATCAGCGGCATGCCGCCTTTTGCTATGTTTCTTGGAGAAATCTACATTATGACCGGCGTTTTTAGAACAGATATCTGGTTGGGGTTTTTAGTTTTTATCCTGCTTATTTTCGTTTTTATAGGACTTTTCGGCAAGGTTCTTAAAATGTACGTCGGAAAAGCAAATACAGGGGACGAAGAAGAAGGCGGCGAACTAAAAACCGACGGTGCGGGCGCATCTCATAAAGCGGTTAGCGAAGCGGGATTGCATCCTTTTATAGTCTATGTTCCGTTAATAATGTTGCTGTTTTCTTCTTTTCTGCTATTTTACATTCCGTATCCATTTTTGCATATAATAAAATCTGCGGCGGTTGAATTTGGAGGTAAAGTTAATTTTTTTAAATGAGCAATATGATTATTATAGATAAACACGATATAAAATCGGACGATTTTATAAATTCGGCGGAAAATATTAAAACTTCGGGAAAATATCTGCTTGGTATAGCGGTTGCGGATGAAAGAGTTGTTAATTCTAAATTCAGCGTCAGATATTTTTTTGGAGGAACGGGGGGCATAGAGGAATATTGCGTAAAAACCGAAGATAGTTTTCGTTCTATATCTAAAATATGTCCTGCGGCAAAAATGTACGAGCGCGAGATATACGATTTATTCGGACTTTTACCGGAAGGACACCCTGACCTAAGGCCGTTAATGCTTTATCCCGAAAACTGGGATTCCTCAATTCATCCTTTGAGAAAAGATTATAACGGCGTAATTCCCGAAATGAAAAAATACGGCGAGTATAAGTTTAAAGAGGTTCTGGGGGAAGGCATTTTTAACGTATTGGTAGGACCGGTCCATGCGGGCATTATAGAGCCGGGACATTTTAGGTTTTCGCTCGCGGGAGAGCCGGTTTTACAGTTAGAAATAAGGCATTTTTGGAAACACAGGGGCGTTGAAAAAATTTGCGAAGGCAAAGATTTCAAGGAAACTCTGGATATAATTTCAAAAATTTCAGGAGACAATAACGTCAATATCGCCATAAGCTACCTTGAAGCCGCTGAAAGCATCTTAAATATAGAAATAACCGAAAGGGTTAAATATATCAGGGTAATTCTTGCGGAGCTCGAAAGAATGTGGAACTATGTGCGGGACGTTGCTTGGATTTTTATGGATATAGGATTTGCCCTGCCGGCGCAGAATTTGTTTGCTCTGCAGGAAGAGCTGATGAGGCTCAATAAAAATTTAAGCGGACACAGATTTTTGTTCAATTCACTAACGGTAGGCGGCGTAAATTTAGACCTTGATTCTAAGAAACTTAAGTCAATAGAGGAAGCAGTCGGGAAAGTAGAAAATATTATAAAAGAATCGGAAGAATTTATTTTAAGTTCTTCTTCGGTTTTAGACAGGCTGGAGTTTACAGGAAAAATTAACAAAAAAACGGCCGAAGAACTTTCTCTTTGCGGTATTAGCGCAAGGGCATCCGGATTGTCGCGCGATACAAGAATTGAATATCCTTATCTTGCATACGGAAGTTTAAATTTAAAGCCTGTTATTCTTGAAGGCGGAGACGTTTTTTCGAGAACCGCTTTAAGAATTAAAGAAATTTATCTTTCAAAAGAAATAATTTCGAATTTAGCCTCTAATATGCCGGAAGGAAATATTTGCGTTCAATATGAAAGCAAACCTGAAGCATACGGTTATGCAATCGGCAATTCCGAAACTTCAAGGGGCAACGCTTTTTTTTATATAATGGCAGACGATAAAGGGAAGATATTCAGGCTTAAATATATAGACCCGTCGTTCAGGATTTGGCCTTCTATTCAGTACGGAGTATTGGGAAATATAATTGCGGACTTCCCTTTAATAAACAAAAGCCTGAATCTTTCATACGCCGGAAACGATATGTGATAGGAAAAGGTGTCAGATAAGAAGGAGATTGATAAGGAAAAGGTGTCAGATTTATTTTTTTTACGAAACAGTCGTTTAGCATAGAAAGCGAAAGCGTTTGCAAAAAAAATTAATCTGACACCTTTTCCGCAGAAGGAGATTGATAATATATGTTTTTTAAAAAATTGTTATTTAAAAATAAGACTCAGAATATAGCCCCTGAAAGCGAAAACGGATCGGTTTTAATTAAAGGCGATGAATTAAAACGTACCGTCGACGAAATATTCGGGAGAAGTTTATTCGTCAGGCTTGTGGACAGCGGTTCCTGCAACGCCTGCGAAACCGAACTTTCCGCGCTTTCAAATCCTTATTACGATCTGGAAAGATTCGGCATAAAATTCGTCGCTTCCCCTAAACATGCGGACGTTCTTATAGTAACGGGATGCGTAACCAGAAATATGCTTAATCCGCTTTTAAAAACATACGAAAATATTCCTTCGCCTAAGTTCGTTATTACCGCAGGCGACTGTGCCGAAACCGGCGGACCTTTTAAAGATTCATATTCCGTTTGCGGTCCTGTTTCAAAATATTTAAACGCCGCAGTTCACGTCAAAGGATGCCCTCCTGAACCCGAAGCGGTAATATCGGCATTTTTAAAATTCATGGATATCCTAAAGTCCGGCAAAAATTCCTAAAAAACTCTTGACATTATACCTAAGTATAAGGTGTACAATAATTATAATGAGTATAATAAAGCTGCATCTTAACTTAAGTAAAAGGAGAAAAAAATGAAAAAGATTAAAATTAACGTCGAAGGTATGACCTGCGAACACTGCGTTACGTCTTTAAATAAAGCGGTAAATAAAGTAGGGGGGGTTATTAAAGTAGATACGTCTTTAGCTAAAAAAGAAAGTTTAATTTTAGCGGCGGACGACATAAAGATCGAAGATATCAAAAAAAGCATAGAAAATGCCGGATATAAACCGTTATCGCATGAAGCCGTTAATGTTTCGGAAGCCGAATTAGAAGCAAGCGGAACGGAAACCGGCAATAGTGCCGAAAAAAACCATAATTACGATTACGATTTGATAGTAATAGGGGGAGGTTCCGCCGCATTTTCCGCCGCTATTAAATTTGCTGACGAAGGCAAAAAAGTTTGCGTTATCGAAAACTGGGTTATAGGCGGCACATGCCTTAACAGAGGATGCGTTCCGTCGAAACATCTTTTGGAAGCCGCCAGAATATATTACGAACCGATAAACAACAAATTTAAAGGCATAGAAACAAAAAAGGGGCGCATTGACGTAAAAGAACTTATAAAAGTTAAAACCGAACTTCTCGACGAGCTCAGGGAAATGAAATATTATAACGTATTAAAAGGTTACGGCAATATTACATTTATAGAAGGAAGAGGAAGTTTTGCGTCAAAAAAAACTGTGAAAGTCGTTCCAAACGATAAAAATAAAAAATCTTTCAATATTACTTCGGATAAGTTTATTATCGCTACCGGTTCAAAAAACCAGATAATAAATATCGAAGGCTTAGAAGAAGTAGGCTATATAACGAATGAAGAGATTTTAAAACTTGATTATTTGCCGGAAACTTTATTAATACTGGGTACAAGGGCTGTATCTTTAGAATTTGCGCAGATGTTTAGAAGGTTCGGTTCAAGAGTCGTAGTGATTGGGCGTTCATACAGAATTTTGCTTAACGAAGAGCCTGAAATTTCGGAATCGCTTATAGAAATTCTAAAAAAAGAAGGAATAGAATTTTTACTGAATTCAAATATTAGCAGGCTTTATAAAGAGAACGGCAAAAAATTTGCAGAAATTAAGACCGAAGCAGGTATTAAAAATATAAATTTCGACGAATTTTTAATGGCGACAGGAGTTATCGGCAATACCGACGGTTTAAATTTAAATATAGTCGGCGTGGAAACAGACGAACACGGTTTCGTAAAAGTGAACGACGAATTGCAAACGGCTAATCCTGATATTTATGCCTGCGGAGACGTAACCGGTTTAACGAGGTTAGTTACGACTGCAGCTTACGACGGAAAAATTGCCGCAGAAAATATGTTGCACGTGAAACATTTAAAAGTCGATTATTCTGCAGTTGCCCATACGATATTTACTGATCCGGAAGTGTCGTCCGTAGGGTTGACCGAAGAAGCGGCGCTCAAAGCGGGATACGAAGTAATAAAAACCGTTTTTCCCGTAGAATACGTTCCAAAAGCAAGGTCTATTTTTAAAACCGACGGAGTAATAAAGATGATAGCCGATAAAAAAACCGGCAGGGTTTTAGGCGTCCATATGGTTGCGCATAACTCGTCGGAAACTATTCAGCAGGCAAGCGTTTATCTCCAAAACGCTTACACTATTCAGCAGATAGGCGAAGAAATAGGCGTTTATCCTACTATGGCGGAAGGACTTAAGTTAGCGGCTCAAACATTTACGAAAGACGTCAGCAAACTCAGCTGTTGCGCGTAAATAAATAATTATGTTGCAAGTTTTGGGTTTACATGCTAAGTTTACAATCGCTTTTATTTATGATATTATACTCCTTAAATTTTAAGGAGTATAATCCTTGTTTTTTAATAGAATCATTTTAAATCATCTTAAGAAGCGTTTAAATACTTTCCGATAGTCATGCTTACCTAATCGACACTTTCACGCATTTATGTTATATAATTATATTATTATTCTTGCTATAAAAATAAGAGAGTAAAAAATAAATATTTTAGCCAGATGGAAAAGACGGATAAATTGATTTTGCGTTTGACCGAAGAAGCTAAAGGCAGGCAGGGTTCTTTGCTTTATATATTGAACGGCATAAACAAAGAGCTGGGTTATATACCCGAAGAAGCCCTGCTGCATACGGCTGAAAACCTCAATATCTCTAAAGCTGAAGTTTACGGTTTCCTTAGCTTTTTCAAGAATTATAAAACGGATGCCGAAGTTGGCGATATTTACCGTAAAATAGTCGTTTGCCGGTCCGAAAGCTGCGAAGCATCCGGCTCAAAGCAATTAATAGAGCATATAAAAGCAAGCTTAAATCTGGATTTTGGCAAATACAGTCCCGACGGAAAATATTTTTTGGATTATGTTTATTGTTTCGGACATTGCGCCGCTTCCCCCGCAGTAGAGGTGGACGGCATACTTTACGAAAAAGTAAATCCAAAGGTTTTCGATAAAATTATTAAAACCTTTGATTCTAATAAATTAGAAGAACCTGCCGAACTTAAAGCTACTGACGTCGTAAAAAAAGAAGCACCGGTCAAATCTCTTATATTTAAAAGGTGCGGATATATAAATCCTTTGTCCGTGAGCGATTATTTAAATAACGACGACGGATTTAAGACATTAAGGAGAGTCATAGAAGAAATTAAATCTAAAGGGGACGAAGGAAAATTATTATTAATTAACGCACTAAAACAGTCGAAACTCAGAGGCAGGGGAGGAGCGGGATTTCCCGCAGGTATTAAATGGGAAACGGTGTTTAAAGAAAAATCAGACGTTAAATATATAATATGTAATGCCGACGAAGGCGATTCCGGCGCTTATGCCGATAGGATGATTCTTGAAAGCGACCCAATGTCCATTATGGAGGGAATGATTATAGCCGGATTAATAACGGGCGCAGAATACGGCTATATTTATTTAAGGGCAGAATATGCGGCGGCTAAGTCGGTAATCGAAAGCGCCATTGCTTTATTGAAAGACGGCGGCTATCTCGGCGACGATATTTTAGGTTCAGGCTTTAAATTTTATATAGATTTAATAACCGGAGCAGGAAGTTACGTCTGCGGAGAAGAAACCGCCCTTATGGAAAGCATAGAAAATAAAAGGGGAACGGTAA
Organism: Candidatus Acidulodesulfobacterium acidiphilum; assembly: GCA_008534395.1. Lineage (NCBI taxonomy): Bacteria > Candidatus Acidulodesulfobacteriota > Candidatus Acidulidesulfobacterales > Candidatus Acidulidesulfobacteraceae > Candidatus Acidulidesulfobacterium > Candidatus Acidulidesulfobacterium acidiphilum. Next base: position 129,403 of record SHMQ01000001.1, on the reverse strand, counting down.
GACAGAGACCGCCTGTGCCGGCGGTCAGCGGCTTATACGGGAAGCCCACCGTTATTAATAACGTATTGACGTTTGCCTATGCCGTTTATATTCTTAAAGGTAATTCTAATTTAGAATACTTCCTATCTTTAGGTACGGAAAATTCTAAAGGTACTATGCCTTTTCAGGTTTCGGGAGCGGTTAAAAATCCGGGAATTTTTGAGATTCCATTCGGAGTTACATTGAAAGAACTTTTAGAACTTGCGGAAGCCGATGTTAATGCCAAAGCAGTTCAGGTAGGAGGACCTCTCGGCGCTTACTTTCCTTTAAGCGAAGAGTTTTTGGATTTGAATCTTTCCTATGAAGGCGTATCTATGAAAAACGGACTGCTTGGACATGGAGGAGTCGTGGTTTTTGGCGGCGAAACCGATTTTAAATACAGGCTGTTAAATGCTTTGGATTTTTTTATCGACGAATCGTGCGGAAAATGCGCTCCTTGCAGAATAGGAACGGTACGGCTGAAAGAACTGCTTGATAGAGTTTTAAAGAAACAAAATACGGAAGAGAATTTAACAATAATAGACGAAATTCTTGATTCTATGAAATATTTGTCTTTGTGCGCTTTCGGAGCAGGAGTTCATATGCCCGTAAAGAGCCTTTTAACTTATTTTAAGAATGAAATTATATAATAATGAATGGCGAAAAAGAAAATAATTCCGAAAAAATAACGATAGAAATCGACGGTAAAACCGTTAAAACAGATAACGGGATTACCGTGCTTCGTGCGGCAAAACAAAACGGAATTTATATTCCGGCGCTTTGCGATTATAAAGGTTTATTGCCGTACGGCTCATGCAGGCTTTGCGGAGTTATAGTAGAAGGAAGAAAAGGATATTTTGCTTCGTGTTCTTTATACGCCGAAGACGGCATGAAAATTAAGACTGTTTCCGACGAACTTTTTTCTTTAAAAAAGACTTTAATGGAACTTTATCTGTCCGACCATCCGAACGACTGCCTGACATGTTTTAAAAACGGCCTTTGCGAACTTCAAACTGCGGCATCTTATTTCGGATTAAACGGAATAAGATTCAGGGGTAAAAGCCATTTAAATCTGCCTATAGACGATTCAAATCCATATTTTTTATTTGACCCTAAAAGATGCGTAGTCTGCGCAAGGTGCGTCAGGGCTTGCGCAGAAATTCAAGGTAATTTTGCCCTTACCGTTGCGGGAAGAGGTTTTAATTCCTTAATAAAAGCAGGCTGGGGTAAAGAAAATAGCTTTTTCGACTCCGAATGCGTTTCTTGCGGCGCCTGCGTAAAAGCATGTCCTACGGGCGCTCTTATCGAAAAAGGAATAGCGGATTACGGCAAGCCTTTTAAAAGTACCGGAACTACATGCGGTTACTGCGGCGTCGGATGCTCGTTTAACATAGAAACGAAAGGAGATAAAATTATTAGGGCGGTTCCTGCCGACGATAGCCTTTCAAACTTCGGACGCTCCTGTATTAAAGGCAGGTTTTCTTTCGGCTACGTCAAAAGCGCGGATAGGCTTAAGCGCCCGCTTATAAGGGAAAATATAGATTTGCCTTTCAGAGAGGTTTCGTGGGAAGAAGCCTTTAGCTTTATCGCCGAAAGATTTAAAAATATACAACTTAAATACGGAACAAATGCTATAGGCGCAATCAGTTCGTCGAGATGTACAAACGAAGAAAACTACTTAATGCAAAAACTTGTAAGGGCGGTTTTTCATAATAACAACATCGACACTTGCGCAAGGGTATGTCATCAGCCTACCGGTTACGGCCTTGGCGTAGCTTTTGGAACCGGCGCGGGAACGCAGGATTTAAGCTCTGTTTTACATTCGGACGTTATAATGGTAATAGGTTCTAATCCCACGGAAGCTCATCCCGTAGTGGGTTCTTTTATCAGGCAGGCAGGACGTTCCGGAGCAAAACTTATAGTAATAGACCCAAGGAAAACGGAGGTTGCAAAATCGCCCCACATAGCAGCGCGTTATCATTTAAGACCGCTTCCCGGAACTAACGTAATGCTTCTTAATTCTATGGCGCACTATATTTTAAAAGAAAATTTAATTAAAAAAGATTTTATTGATTCAATGTGCGACGAAGAATCCTTTAAGTTGTGGGCTGATTTTATACTTGACGAATCGAACTCTCCGGAAACCGCGTCGAAAATTAGCGGCGTTCCTGTTGAATATATCGAGGGAGCTGCCCGGCTTTATGCGGAAGCGTCAGCCGCATCTATTTTTTACGGTCTCGGCGTAACCGAACATCTGCAGGGTTCTACCGGAGTTCTTGCAATAGCGAATTTAGCTATGGCGACGGGGAATATCGGCAGACAAGGCACGGGCGTCTCTCCTTTAAGGGGGCAGAACAACGTGCAGGGAGCGGCGGACATGGGAGCGGAGCCTTCGACCCTGCCAGGTTACAGACATATTTCCGACGAAAAGTCGAGGACTTTATTTGAACGAATATGGAACGTAAAATTGGACGATGTATCCGGCATGAGGCTTCCCGATATGTTAAGGGGCGGATTGGACGGCAGATTTAAAGGCATATATATTATGGGAGAAGACATCGTTCAAACGGACCCCGACTCAAACAGAATAATAGAATCTTTAAGAAATATGGATACTGTAGTCGTTCACGATCTGTTTAAAACCGTCACTGCCGAATACGCTCATGCCATACTCCCCGGCTCATCCTTTTTAGAAAAAGACGGCACTTTTACAAACTGGGAAAGGAGGATGCAGAGGGTAAGAAAAGTAATAGAACCCTTAGCCGGTTTGCAGGACTGGCAGGTAATAGCAGGACTTTCAAAATCACTGGGTTATAACATGTACTATTATAATCCTGCGGAAATAATGGATGAAATTGCAATTACTACGCCACAGTTTTCGGGACTCAGCTATGAATTGCTGGATAATAAAGGCTCTGTCCAGTGGCCGGTCAATTCCGAAAATCCGCAAGGTACGCCTATTTTACACACAGAGAAGTTCGTAAGGGGCAAAGGCAGGTTTTCTATTACGAAACATATCGGTTCCAAAGATGCTATATCGGAAGAATATCCTTTTATTTTAACGACCGTAAGAAATCTTTACCAGTATAACTGTTCAAATAATACCCGCAGAAGTTTTAACAGCTTATGGTATGGGCAGGACATATTGGAAATTTCCCAAGAAGATGCCGAAAAGTTATTAATAGAAGACGGCAGTTTAGTTGCCGTAAAAAGCAAAAAAGGTTCGGTTACGCTTCACGCAAAAATCAGCAAAAGAGTTATGAAAGGAGTAGTTGCCACCACTTTTCATTTTCCGGAACTAAAAACCAACGTTTTAACCAGCGAATATGCCGACTGGTCAACAGAAACTCCGGAATATAAAGTAACTGCGGTTTCTATAAGCAAAGCCGATACGCCTTTTGCTTCAAGGAATTATAATCCTTTATTTAAAGGGGACGAAGAAATTAAATCGATGTTTTTAGACATCTGCAGGATTTTTGCTCCGTATCCCCCCGAAATTGCGGCGGAAGAAATTCAAAACCACGTTAATAAATACTGGGAGCCGTTTTTACGCAAAAAACTTTTTGAAATTTACGCCTGCGACGAAAGCACTTTTAAAACCGCTATAAAAAAAGCTATAAGCTAAAATAAGATTTAACTTCAATCCAAAATGCGGTTATTTTGCAAAATTTAACTTCTTTGATTGTTTTTTAATAATATCAAATTGCCAGGCAAGTTCAGTGATTATTTGGCTATTAGACGTGATAGTGATTTTTCCCAATAAATCTTCCCTATGTGAAATTATCCCTATAGATAATTCTTCGGATATTGCAAAACTGGCATACGGCAGCATTTTATCTAATTCGTTTTGAAAAACGTAAAATACATTAATATTGTTTTTTGCTTGTTCCTCCATAATTTCTTTCATTTTGGTAAAATCGTCCTCATTCTTTAAAATAAATATTCGTTCGATATGAACGCCTCTTTTTGCCTGCCTGTAATTTTGTTGCGTATGTTCGGTAACATCCTTGCCGTATCCCCAATAAAACGGTTCTATAAGATTGCTTGCAACCTTAAACGACTGCCCTGGTTTTAATTCTTTCAATACAATTAATTTAGCGGCGTAAATATCGTGAAAAATAAAATCTCCGCCTTTTTCAGCCTGTTTTAAGAGGATATGAATTTTTTCAAAATCTTCTATAGCTATTTTAGTCGGAATATCCGATTTTTTCTTTTTGAGTTTATTATACAACAATATAGTTTCATTAATTGCGATTTGTTCCCTGAGGGGAAGCTCCAGCGACGGAAAAGCCGCTTTTAATCTTTTTTCAAGATTATCGATGGCTATTACAATTTCCGCAAGGATAGCGGCTAATGCAAAAGCCAATACGATTACTATTTTTGTGGAAACGTTTAAATGGAAATATGCGCCTAACCAAAATGTGAGAACTATAAACAAAATACCGAATATTCCTATTAACAGGCGCAAAAATAAAATCCTTGACATTACATTATCCTCTTAATATTTAATAAATATATACTATTAAATGATAATACGTATATTATGCAAGATTTATTTATTATAATAATTTAAACAATTTCATTAAATAACCGAAACCGCAAACATTAAAATGCCGAGTATAATTATAAACGTACCTTGATAAATTCTCAATGTTTTAGCTGCGGAATTTTTTGAAATATAAGCTCCGGCTTTAGAGCCGATTAATGCACCTATTCCTAATGGTATAATATAAACCGCAAGGTTAAAAGGGTTTTTAATGTAGTAAAAATGAATTAGTCCTCCGATTAAAGAAATTATCGCCATAATCGATATTATAGTTGAAAATGCAATTCTTGGCGGTATCTGCTCAACGGCAGTCAAAAAAGTTCCCGTTATTCCCCCTATGCCGATTCCTATAAATCCAGAAACTAATCCGGCGATTAAGGAAAAAACATTTATTGCAAGAGGGCTTTTTATTTCATAATCATATGTTGTTCCATTCGTTTCTTTATGTTTTTTTCTAATATGCCCGCTAAAATAACTTTTACTTTTTATTTTACTATTATTTAACGTATCTTCAGCTTGTTTATCGGAATAATTAGTTTTAATTGCCGCCTGTTTTTTTGTCGCAATCAGAGAAAATATTCCTATGCCTATTACTATTATCGAAAAAATCCATTTAAATTGGTTTGTCGGAATGTAATTGCTTAAAATTGAACCTGCTATAATGCCCATTAACGCAGGAATTAAAACCATTATAAAAAGATGCTTGTCTAAAGCCCCGTCTTTGTAAAAAACGTATGAGCCTCCGGCAGTGCTTATCATTATCGTAAAAAGAGACAAGCCGCTTGATTCTAACGGCGATAAATGCATATAGAATATAAAAAACGGAACTAATAATATCCCGCCCCCGATGCCTATAGTGTTTCCGACGACACCGACTAAAAGAGCGGTTATGAAAAGCGTGAAATATATAAAAATCAGATTTAAAGAATAATACATATTTATATTCTTCTGCGAGTATTCAATTTATAGCGCAAAATAATTATTGCTTGAATTTGTCAACTAAACTATGAAATTATTTAATTAATATTAAGTAAAATAACAGAAGGCAAAGCAGTTCGTTAAGTAAAAACAGTTTTACCGACCACTTATGCAGACTGTTAAATCCTTTTCTTTTCGGGTCGTCTTGCGGCGTTTCGTCTATTGAGCCCATTTGTTGTTTCAAAATATTTAATTTTTTGGAAACGAAGTTTTCGGAAAACAGAAGTATAATAAGTATTATTAAAGGAAGAACGAAGATGCTTAATGAGGCATCATTTTTTGCGTATAATATATAGCCGGTAACTATCATTACAGCCTGAGTAATATATCCGAGTATGGAAAATTTGCCGAGAAGGGCGCCTACCATATTGCCGGCTTCGTGTCTCGATTTTAGCGTTTTAAAGATATACGGCGCGGCTATATAGCCTATAAATATACTTGAACCGAAAAAAATCGATAAACATAAAGAATAAACATATAATAAAATATTTAAATACATTTGTTGCCTCCAAAATTAATTATAGTAATTTTTAAAATCATGCCGAAATTATTTATGCTTAATTAATTGTCTATTTATCATTGAAATTTTAAAATGTTTAGCATTGGACAATCGTCGTTATCCGTTTTTTTTGCTTCGCATTGGGATATAAGATTTAAAAGCTCTTTTCGTATGAGGTTTAACGAATAAATTCTTTTATCGATTTCAGCTACTTTTTCCTGAGCCAGTTTCTTGACTCTGGCGCAGGTATTGTTTTTGTCATTGTCTATCGAAAAAATTTCAGATATCTGTTTTAGCGAAAATCCTATTTCTTTCGCATGTTTTATAAAACGTAAAACTTCTACCGATTTTTCCGGATATATCCTGTAACCTGCTTCGTTAGTAGCCGGTTTTTCTATTAATCCTATCCGCTCGTAATATCTTACTGTCTGAACGTTTAAGCCCGCCTCTTTTGCCAACTGTCCTATAGTCATTTTTATTTAGATTTATTTATTATTTTAAATTTTGCTATCAGCCTGAAATTATCTTTTTTGCCGTCGATATAATCCGTTTTATAATAAAGGGTTTTGTCTAAGATAGCTCTTTTCGATTTATATCTAAAGGATTCTATATTTTTAATTTCTTCAGTTTTTGACAGAAATAAATATATATAGGTATCGTTTTTTAAGTCTATATTTTCTATTAAGCGGCTAATTTCTCCTGCGTTAAAAGCGGCACGCGTTATTATAGCCGATACTCCTTCATAATCTTTATAATTAAAAATATTAACATTTAAACATTTAAAATTGTTAAGACCCAATTTTCTTGCCGCGTTTTTTTGAAAATTGCACTTTTTTAATACAGATTCTATGGAAATAATTTTCAAATCAGGCATTAATAAATTAATAATAATTCCTGGAAAACCTGCTCCCGAACCTATATCTAAAATGTAACCATTTGTATTTAAAATTTTTAATAAATATGAACTGTCTATAACATGCTTTTTAATAAAACCTTCTATATCGGTTACGGTTGTTAAATTTATTTTTTTATTCCATTCCAAAAGCTCTTCGTAGTATAAATAAATTTTATCGATTTTTTCTTTTAAATTTTCGATATTGTATTTATTGCCTGAAGGTAAAATACCGTAAGTTAATAAATAATCGTAAACTCTATCGGTAAATATATCCTTTGAAGAAGCATAGCTCATAATTTAAATAATTTAAACGCCATTATATTATACATAATATCAAATACTGCAATCATGTTTATGTTTCACGTGAAACTGATGAAATATTAAGAAATTTTTGCATTATTTCATATTTTTCTTCTTTGGATAATTGCATGTCCGCCATGTTAAACAATATCTGCTCTTCTTTATCTATATGCTCGGATAAAAGTTTAAAAAAAGCAAATCCGTCGTTTAAAAGCGAATTAAACTCTTTTGTATTTTGATAATCCTTAATTTTAGATTTAAATTCCGAGGAAATTTCCCTGCTTTGTTTATGTTCTAACAGCATTACGTGAATTGGACCTGTTTCAATTCCGATATATTTTCCGAGAACGGGAAACAGACCGTCCTCTTCTTTTTTAAAATGAACTTCTAAGTCTTTGTCTATAAAAGCGGTTATTTCGTTAAGCTGATTTATTAAGTTATTTCTTAGACCTTCGGATGATACTTTGCCTATTTTTTTTAAATATTCTTCAAGATTATTCAATACGCTTCTTACGATTTCATGATCGCTCTTTAAGGCGACAATGGGATCAATTGAAGAGGTTTCCATTATAATATCCTCCTATAGAATTTTTTTTAGGTGTCGGTTGTTGATAAAAAAGTTTATCTTTTGCTAATTTATTTGTGCATACGACTACAATATAATTAGTTTATATAATTAATGATACATCAAAGATTATATTCTATCAATAAAAAATTAAAATAAAATTTTATTACCTTTATCCGTATAAATTGTGATATAATTATAAATAATTTATTTATTAAATTTAATTTGAGGAATTAAAACATGGCTGAAGTACAGGGTTGCGAACTTCCTGAAGATTTATATTACGACGTCGAAAAAGATACTTGGGCAAAACCTTTAGGAGATAATATCGTTATGCTTGGAATGACGGACGTTGCGCAAACGCAGGCGGGCAAGATACTACATGTTACTTTCAAAAAAGTCGGCAGTATAGTTCAAAAAAGAGGTAATACCGCTACGATAGAAAGCGGAAAATGGGTAGGACCTATTCCATCTCCGGTATCGGGCGAAATCATCGAAGTAAACGAAGCGCTCCTGAAAGACCCTCTTTTATTAAATTTATCTCCATATACCGATGCATGGGTAAGCAAAGTAAAAGCTTCGGACATAAACGAATTAAAAACTTTACTGACAGGAAAAGAAGCCGTGGAAAAATACAAGGAAAAAATAATAAAAGATCAGATTCAGTGCATGAGATGTTCAAGCCAGTAATAAGATTAACTTTATAAATTTTTTTATGGAGAATAAAAAACACGACGTCATACTGCTCGTTTCAAAATGGTGCGAGGAATGTGTTCCCGCAGATAACGCTTGGAAAAGATTGGCAGAGGAAAGAAAAGATTTTAATTACAGGTCGTTAGACGTTTCTGAACCTGAGGGGAGGAGGCTTTCTATAGAATTATATGTTAGAAGCGTTCCTACAACGTTAATTGACGGGAAACTTGCATTCGTCGGCATACCTACTAAGGAAGAGGCATCGGAATTGATTGATTTGTCATAATTGCCGTATAGATTAATTTGATATAATTATTTATTTAAAATCTTGGGAGTTTTAGAATGGCGAAAATAGCTATTATAGTTTTAGAAGGACCGTCGCAAGAAGAGTCGGTCGCAAAAATAAGGCATGCTATGATTTATTCCAAAGAGATAAAGTTATCAGGAAATGAAATAACGCTAATCTTTGACGGCAACGGCACAAAGTGGCTCGATATTATTTCAAACGAAACCTCTAAATTCGATTTTCTGAATAAACTTTTTAAAGAAATCACAGAAATGGGTATTATATATAAAGCATGCGGCTTTTGTTCCACAAGGAAGGAAGTCAAAGAAAGCTTGTCCGCAAAAAATATTCAGTTTTTATCGGAGTTCGAGGGGCATCCCGACGTAGGAAAACTTATAAACGACGGTTGGCAAATAATCGTTATTTAAAGACTTTATAAACATAAAATATTATAATTTAAAACGGTGATTAAAAATGAAAAAAATAAACATAGAAGTCGGCGGTATGACCTGCGAACACTGCGTAGCAAGAGTTACTAAGTTTGTAAAAAACGTAAAAGGCGTAGTTGACGTTAATACATCGTTGAAAGAAAATAAATCTTATATAGAGGCAAACGACGACGTATCGGTTGATTCTATAAAATCGGCTATAGAAGATGCCGGTTATAAGCCTGGCAAATATGAGATTAAATAAAGTTGATTAAATAAAGTAAATTATAAATTCAGCAAATAACTTTTAAGATTAAGAAAACAGTCTTTAAGCAATTGTTGGCTATGTGAAGATTTGGAAAGCATAATGCATCCTTCAAACGATGCTATTATGAAACTTGCAAGACTTTTAACGTCGGTATTTTTATCTATTATTTTTTTTGATACGGCGTTTTCTAAAGCTTTTTCTATATAACTCCGCCATAAATCTATAACTTCGTTTATATGTTTGGCTAAAATATCGTCTTTTGCGGACAGTTCAAGCATTAAATTGCCGACGGGGCATCCGTTTTTAGCTAAATTTTTAGCATTTTTATTATAAATGTCGTCGATAACTTTAATTATGGCGGAAATCGGATTTTCCGTATTGCTAATACCGCCCCAATTGTCCGCATATGCGGGTTTAATGACTTCTTCTATTACCGCGGCGGCAATATCCCGTTTTGATATAAAGTAATAATAAATGCATCCCTTGGTTGCATTAATTTTATCGAGTATATCTTGAATGCCCGTGCCTTCATACCCTTTTTCTAAAAGAAGGTTGTATGCGGCATCTATTATTTCTTCTCTTTTAAGCAATTTTAATTTCCTAAAAATGTCTAATCCGCTTTAATTTTAGTTAAGATTTCCAATTATAAACTTAAAAATAACTTTATACTAAGTTTGTTATAATTTTATAATTATATGCGGATTAGACGTAAAAATAAACTAAAAAGTTATCGGCTGGTATCCGTCGGCCATAAATCCGGCTATTGCCTGTCCTGCGTGAACTAGTTCCATTTTCTTGCTTGTCAAAATAGGAGCGATGCCGTATCCTTCGGCTATTGCAACGCATGCATGAGGCACGATATTATTGGCGAGAACCTGTTCATACGCTTCAAGTATTTCTTTGTCATCCGTTTTTGCGATAAATTCTTCTACCGGACCGAAAAATACGAGTTTCACGTCTTCAAACGCTCCGCCGTTTTTTGTTCTCCATGCAAAATTAAGCCCTACTTTCACTTTTGCTGAATCGTTGCCGCCCGATAAGATCATTACTAAAGCTTTTGCTTTCGACATAATAAATCCTCCTTTAAATTATAATAAGTTTTGTTTTAAGCAGGTAATACAAACATACCAACCAGTCTGTATTATATATCGGTAATATAAAAAAGTCAAATTAAATTTATTATGAAATTATTATAGAACGTAAAAAATTTAAAAAATAAGAAAAGGACGGTTACAATAGGTTTACAAATATACAATATAGATTTCAAAATAATTCTCCGACCGTTTTTTTAAAATAATGCCGAACGGTCGGAGAATTTTTAATTAAGCGCAAACTGCGCTTATTTGCACTCCTTTCAGGAATAGCAAGAATCCTTTAAGCCGTAATCTTTGTTAATTAATGAATAAAATTCTTCTGCCGGAATTTCTGCGAACATCGGCGCATCATACACCTTTTTCATAAAAGTCACCTCCTTTTGTTATTCGTTGTTATAAATATATTTTTTGCTTAAAAGCGTTTGAATTAATTTATCAAAGTCTTTTTTTGCTTCCTGGTAGGTTACGTTAAATTCCTGCATTATAGTTGACAATATATCTTCGTTAGTCGTACTTCCGTCGCATAAAGATAAAATTTTATAGGATATTTCGTTAAGTTTATAAATATCGCCGGTTTCGTTATCAAAAAAAATATAGTACGTTTCGTCTTGTTTTATCGACACCGTATCCGCAAGTTTTAGCATTTCGTCATTCCTTTTGAGAATTATTTTTATATCCAGCACTGAGGGTCTTTTGAATTGAAATCGTGATTATAATAATAGCTTATTGCTTTGCATCCGCCGCATCTATCGGACTTAGCGCAATTATTGCATTCGTTTTCACCGTTCCTTTTTCTTAAATTCCATAAGATATCTGAATTATACCATACTTTAAATAGTCCGTCCGTTAAGATATTTCCGAGCGGAAGATAAAGCCTTCTGCATGGGAGCATCGTGCCGTCATGCAATATACATAAGGACGATAAACCTATAGGACAATATCCGCCGGTATTTTCGTCTATCAGGTTCCATAACGGACGCGACGTCGAAAGTTTGGTATTGGAATTTTTGAATTCGATTTTCGATTTTTCGTAAACGTCGGTATATATTTTTTTTAACTCTTCCGCTTCGATGAAAAATTCGTCTTTTTCCTTATCGTTCATAGTAGTCATTCTTTCTACCGTTAAAGCGTCTATATTAAGCGAAGCTGCAAGTTCCGGCATTTTAGAAGCCGATGCGGTATTTTTTTTATGAAGCGTAAACATCAAAACCGTTTTTATTCCCGAATTTTTTAACATTGTAACCGCGCTTACCGTTTTTAAAAAAGTTCCCTCCCCCCTTATTGCATCATGTGTTTTTTCATCGTGACCGTCAAGCGACACCTGAATTTCTGATAATTTTTTATAAGTTTTCAGTTTTTCGATTAACTTATCAGTCATTAAAGTTCCGTTTGTCAGAACTGCGATGTTTTTAAAATTATCCGAATTTTCAATTAAATCCATTAAATAGAAAAGTCCTTCAGGTTTTAAAAAAGGTTCGCCGCCGGTCAGAGAAACATAACATTTCATATTCCATTTAGCCATTGCTGCGTCTAATTTTTTAAATATAGCGTTCAGAATATCGAAATCGATGTTTTTATTGCTGTAACCGTTTTGATAGCAATGTTTGCATCTTAAATTGCATGAATCTATAAAATGCCATTGCACGTAAAATTCTTTATCAGGTTTTTTATTATTATAAACATCCATATTTAAATAATACAGTATATTTTTAAATTTTCAATTCATCTAAAATATTTCAAATTATTTTCAAATTTACATTGCAAAAAAAATGAATATCCCAAATCCCGATTAAGAAATTTAATACCACTAAAACCTAACTTATTTTTTTTATTTTTATATGCGGTACTGTAAAAATAATTTTATTTTGACTCAAAAAAAACTGTTAAAGGAAACAATGTTTATAGACACGAACATAGGCCTTCCTTATCGCTATTGGTTGCTTTTTTATACCGGCAAGCATGTTCGTATCATGTGCCGAATTGTCAAAAATTGATACGAATTGATTTTGTTAAGACGCCTTATCCTTTATTATTTTATTTCGGAAATATTGTCGTCATAAAGGATAAGGCGTTAGTTTTGTATGCGCAAACTGCGCATTAAAAACAAGCTCTGCAAGTATGACATGAATTTATATTTCCATAGTTTTTCATAAGGATGCAGTTGAACTCTTCCGCCGAAATTTCCTGAAACACTGGTGCTTCATATCTGCTTTTCATAAATTAATTCACCTCCTTTTTCGTTTTTTATTTTTTTATGGATATACTGGATATGACACATTTACAACAGGCCAGTTAATTAATAATTTGCGGAGGATATTTCTTTGTGAAGCAGTCAGTAAGCGGGTAGCCTTAATATGTGCGCGTATTATGTTTTCTCCAAGTATTTTTTCCGTATTTTCGAATGTTTTTTCATAGCTGATTAATTTACTTGCACTTGGATTGTTTTTATTGACCTCCATATAAAACATTTTTCTCGACCTATTTAAAATATTCAATAGAGATATATTTTCCCTAAGCACTTTTTTGACAATCATAGCTTCTTGTTTTAGTTGGTAAGGGGTTAGTTTTAAAATGTTGCTATTCATAAATATTAGATGGGCGCCTGGATATACCTTGTAAAAGAAGGGCATAATCATTATCGCATGAATGTAAGGCTGCATGAACGGTATCAATCTGTGTATTTTCATTAAGGTGGTTCTATTTATCAGCGTATTCATCAAGGCACTCCTCTTTCCCGCCATTCCTGCGTTATGAGCGTTGCGCGTGTTGACGCCGCAGGGATTTTTCATCATAGCGGCGTTTGATTTTGGAATGCCGAAACTAAAAAACATCAGTAAAAGCACTAATACGAAAGGCATAATTTTTTTAATCATGGTAAAACCCTCCATTTACATTTAATTAAATATTAATTTATAATTATTATATTGCAGGCAATATGCAGGTTTCCTGACGATATAATGTTTTGTACCCTATTTATCTTATTTATATTTAATTATAATTTATAAAAAAGATTGTAAAATTCACTTAAGTGACAATAAGGCATAAGTTTTATAATAAGTATTATACTTGCTCGCCCGCTTAAAGCTAATTTATCTTAAAATTATTGACAGGAGATTTTTTCCTTTTATTCGGCGGGTAATGGCAGGAAAATTGCTTTTCCGAGTGATCCAAGATGAATTATGGTAAAGCTAAGGGTATTTGAACAATCCACCCGCCTTTCTTATTCGTTATGAGGCTGACGAAGGCGGGTGAGTAAAATAGCGTCGACCGCGCTTATTTGCAGGATTTGCAGGAATAGCACAAATCTTTCATTCCGTAATCTTCCATGATTAAACTATAAAATTCTTCAGCGGGAATTTCCTGAAATAATGGGACATTATATGTCTTTTTCATAGGTTTCACCTCCTTATTTTATTGACATGCAAAAATTATTCCCAAAGCAGATTTGAGTCACCTTATAATGCATGAGATGCCTTTCTTCCAGTTTTACATTGCGATTAGATAAGTATAACCTTCATTGATTTTTTTAAAAATCTGCAATGTTCCGCTAGGAATTATTTTTATAAAATGCGGAATATTTTTGGGATTCACGCCGTTTAACATCAAAGCATTGCCGCTGACCCTGAAGCTTACGCCTTTACTTCTAAGCATATTAAGTAAACGATTGTATTTCTTATGCGAAACGGTTAAGAACTTTACGACGGGTCCGTAAAAAACTACCTGTATGGAATATTTTTTGCCTTCCGAATTAAGGTACTTTATTGCATGTTCCGCATTCAGCATGGAAATTCCTAACTGTTGTCCAGGCATATTGACGCCGGCAACTATCCTTACAGGTTTATTATAGTTTCTAAAAAATCCGCCGTAGTAAGAATTTTGTATAGCGAACGCGGAAACCGAGCTAAAACCTAAAATAAGAATCGAAGCGGCTATTAATATTAATCTAATCCTAAACATAAAAGTAATCCCCCTTTTAAATTATTTCTAATTATTCCTTCTTAACCATTGATAATAAAATTTGTTTAATAAAATTATCATTATTATTTAAAAATTTCTGTCGCGTAAGAGACATTTTTATAAATTCATTATCATTATAATATGTTATAATAAAAAAATGATCAAAAAAGACAGGAATCAAAAAATGCCAATTTATCAGTATAAATGCCAAAAGTGCGGCAGGGATTTTGAAGTTTATCGAAGCAAACTTTCCGAATTTTATAGGAAAACCTTTAAAACAAAATTTGTGCCCGATGTATAAATTGACGGTAGCCTTTTAAAAAATGCCGACTGTAACAATCGTGACATAATAATCCCAAATTGTAAAGTAAAATATACTGTTATATAATAAATAAAAATTAACTAATTGGAGGTGCTTTATGAAAAAATTAATTTTCATGACAATGGCCGCATTTATGATGTTAGGTTTGATTGCGGTTGGAAACGCAAATGCAAGTAATACAGGGATGTCAAACCCTTGCGGCAAAAACATGTCAAATGCCTGCGGCAAGAAAAAAACCTCGATGAAAAATTCTCACAGTAAAATGAAAAATCCCTGCGGAAACGGCGGCGGAATGAAATAGAAAAAGGCCGTTTATTGCCGGCGTAGATTAATTAACCGTTTCTTGCTTTATCATTATATTATAGATTATATAATATAAGATAAAGTTACGGATTTTTAATGCTGCGCCGGTTTGTTTATTTTAACGAGGATGCGGTTTTGTGAAGTTTGAGAAATATAAATCGTTGCATGCCCTTCAGGGTATTTTTAGATTTAAGCGGTTGAAGAACAGCGCACTTTATTTACCCATAATTTTAATCCCGTTACTTTTTGCATCCGTTATTTTTTTAACCATTTATGTTTATGCTAAAGTTAATGTAAGAAATCAAAATGCCGATAAAAAATATTTATATTTGAAGAAACTTGCCGCACATAAAAATACCCATAAGTTCCTAAATATTTACTGGAAAACTCCCATCGATGAGGGGAAACCCCCGTATAAATGGCCCGAGATTCAAAAATCCCTTTCACCCTCTTCTTGCATGGCATGTCATTACGATCAATACGAGGAATGGAAAAATTCAAGAATGGCGCATTCGATGGATGCCGGTGTAGTAGCGCAGCTTTTATTAAAAAAAATGACATCAAAACACTGGAAGCCTTGGGTAGAAAGTTGTATGAGCTGCCATTCGCCCATCGGCGAATATTATGTAGAGCATGGCGGATATAAAGGACTGACGGCGAAGGAAAAGAATATCTTAAAAAATGGCTCAAAAGCGCAAAAAGCGATGGTCGTCGCTTTAAATATGCTAAAAATACCGATGGGCAGGGGTGCGTTAAGCGTCAGTTGCGCCGCCTGTCATGTCAGATATTACCGCAGATTCGGGCCCGGCGTTAAAAAATATATGAAAGAAGGAAACATTGTGCATGGAGGTTTTGTTCCGTCTAATGCATTCAATCATTCATTTTTTTGTATAAAATGCCATCAATTTGGACATGATCAAAGGAGGCTTGACGGGAAATTGTTTGAAAATACATACAGCGAGTGGAAACGAAGTATTTATGCAAAAAAAGGTATTTCATGCGAGGTTTGCCACAATCCGCAAGGGTCAATGGCATTTAAAAGCATTTATAATAAAAATTTTGTTTTGAAAGCCGTAACCATTCGCTTTAAAATAATTCATATTAATTCCGGCAATGTCCATGCAATTCTAAGTTTAAAAAATTCGGAAGTCGGACATGATTTTCCTACTTATACGACACCTAAGGTTATTTTGTACATAGGTCAAGAAAATTTTGAAAAAGAAATTTATCAAAAAACGGTTGAAAGTTATATAATCGGCTGGAGCGTTAGTTTAAATTTAAAAAAGCAGTATTTTGACACGCGACTAAAGCCGTTTCAAACCGCTAAACTAATTTATGACCGCCCGTTAGTTAAGGCAGCTAAATATCTTAAGGCATGGGTAGTTGTTGAACCGGAATCTCATTATGTTAGATTTTTTAAGGCATTTTTAAAAATTAAGCGGTTGCCTAAAATTATTAAAACTTTAATGTCAGAAGCACTAAAACAAGATTTAGATAGTAAATATATTTTATGGAAAAAACAGATAAAATTAAATTAATAATTTTTCAAAAATGACCGGCTATTTCTTTTAATTTATTTAAATCTTTTATAATAAGTCTTTTTTTATAAAAATCTATAATTCCAAGATATTTTAATTTATCCAGTATAATCGTCGTTCTCTGTCTTGATGCTCCTGCCAAATTTGAAATTTCTTCGTGAGTTAATTTAAATTTAATTTGTAAGGATTGTTTGGTTTCAAGCGGTGATTTTTCTATCATTTCTTTAATTCCAAAATTATTTGCAAGGTATATTAAGACCTCGGCAATTCTAACATCTAAACTTTTATATGCTAACGATATAATTTTAGTTGAAATATATTTAAATCGCAAACCGATTAATTTTAAAATTTTATTACTTATATCCGGATAAAAGGTCAGTATTTTGTCGAAATCATCTTTTTTGAATTTACAAACCAGAGAATCCGTCAAAGCGTAAGCGTTTTCTGCTTCTAAAAAATCGAGTTTTGCTGGGCTGCTCAAGATATAATCGCCGAAATTACCAAAAATTTCACCAGGTTTTAGAATTTCAACTATATATTCTTTTCCATCTTCATTCGACAAAGTTATTTTAACGTTACCTTCTTTTAAAATATAAATAGAACTAAATGAAGGTTCATCTAAATATATGTTATCATTTTTCTTATAATATTCCATTTTAGATAGTTTATCTATATTCTCAATATCTTTTGAAGGAATATTTTCAAATATTCTTAGTTTTTGCAAAAGCCATATTTTATTCATATATTATTGTAAATTTTGTTGATATAAAAAAATAAAAATAAATTAATTTATATGTTATATATTATCAAAAATAAAAATAATAAACAAAATTTTTTATTGACAACTTATATTCATAATTTTATAATGAATATATGAATATAAATTCATATATTAAATTTTCATTATTTCTTTTAGCTAACATTTTTTTATAAAAATATATGACAAATAACGAGTTGATGCTTAACAAATTTTTTAAACTGCTCGGCGACGAAAACAAATTTAAAATAATTTCCGAACTAAAAAACGGAGAAAAATGCGTATGCGTTATTTATAAGGCGCTTGGTCTCGACCAGACTTTGGTTTCGCATCATTTGTCGGCTTTAAAAAAAGCAGGATTAATAGACGGCAGGAAAGCAGGGAAGTGGGTTTATTATTCTCTCAACAGGAAAGCATTTAAAGAACTCGAAAATCTTTATAATAATTTATTTGGAATTAAAAATTTAAAAGAAGCTAAAAGCGATGATTGCGACGATGCAATATGTGGCGTTTAAATATGCATAATTAATTTTTAAAAAAGGAGGTATGAGTTAATTATGAATAAAATTGTTTTTGAGATTTATGATCCTGCTTTATGTTGTTCTACTGGCGTTTGCGGTCCAAATCCAGACGAAAAACTTATAAAAGTCAGGAATTTAATCGACAAATTAAAATCGGATTTCGGCGAGTATATCGAAATAAAAAGGCAGACGATATCGCAGGAACCGAAGAAATTTCTTGAAAATCCTTCGGTTAAACTTTTGATTCAAAACGAAGGCAAGACGGCGCTTCCGGTCTGCATTTTAAACGGAAAAGTCTTAACATACGGGAGATATCCCGAAGAAAAAGAGGTTTATAGCTATATTTCTTCTTTATCTTCTTAAATTAAACCGTTCTTAAGATATTTCGGAGGATAAAATGCATTATTATTTTTTTCACGGTAAAGGCGGCGTCGGCAAGACGACGGTCTCGTCGGCATTTGCCGTGAGATTTGCGCTAGAAGGAAAAAAAACATTAATTGTTTCGACCGATCCGGCTTCCAACTTGAGCGACGTTTTTGAACAAAAAATAGGGAGCGCCGAAAAAAAGATTGAAGGATTTGAAAATCTTTACGCGGTAGAAATGGATACGGATGCCGAGGTTATAAAGTATAAGCAGAAAATCCTTGGGGATAGCGCAGAGTTTCTGCCCGAAGAGGTTTTAAATTCTATCGAAGAAGAATTTAAATCTCCATGCACCTCGGAGATAGCTTTTTTTAACAGTTTTACCGAGCTTTTTCTTAAGAAAAATTACGATGTTATTATATTCGATACGGCTCCTTCGGCTCATACCTTAAGGCTTCTTGAACTACCCATGGAATGGACCACATATATCGACGAAGTCAAAAAAGGAGCAGGACAGACATGTATGGGGCCCGTGGTAAATTTAGACGGATATTACGAACAATATAAAACCGCCCTAAATGGAATAAAAGACCATGAACTTACGACTTTCGTATTCGTAATGCATCCTAAAGAGCTTGATTTGCTTGAAATTAAAAATTCAATAGACGAAGTAAAAAAATTCGGTGTAACAAATATAGAAATTGTAGTTAATGCTATTTTACCGGATGAATTATACCGCAAGGCGGAATTTAAAGATATTATTGATGACCAGAGGAAAATTTTAAAACAAATAGATTCAATGGGCTTTAAAATCTTAAAAATAAATTTAAAAAAGAACGAGGTCAAGGGATTAAGGTCGCTGGCCGTCTTTTTTTCAAGTTTGATTGAAAATTTCGATGAAGATAGAATTGCTTTTTCGGATGAAATCGACATTAAACAAAAAAACAACGAACTTGTTCAAAATATAACGCCTCAAAAGACGCCGTTTTACCTGTTTTTTACGGGTAAAGGCGGGACGGGCAAAACAGTGTCTTCCCTTTTGTTCGGGAAATATTTCGCCGGCAGAAGAATGAAAACATTGGTGGTTTCCGCCGATTATTCCGGGCATATCGCAAAAATAACCGGATTAAAAAATATCGGCGAAGTTCCTGCAAAGTCGGAAGATGACGATAATCTCTATTTTGCCGGAATTTCTCCCGATTCGGCTTTGGGCGAATATAAGAAAAATACAGTCGAATATTTTAAATCATATTCAAATAACGAACAATCGCTTAAGGTTTTAGAAGAGGAGTTAAACTCTCCGTGTACAGAAGAGGTTGCCGTTTTTAAAAAATTCAGCAGTTTCTTTTTTGGTTATAAAGATTATGACGTTATAATTTTCGATGCCGCTCCCACCGGCCATGCACTAAGGCTTTTATATATCAGTTTGGAATATGCCAAAATGGACAAGAAAGATGAGGGACTTGAAGAATTTGTTAAAATACTTAAAGATACAAATAAGACCATATTTTCGCTCTGCCTTTATCCCGAATACAGCCCTATCGAAGAAGCCAAAAGGGCATACGACGATTTAAAAGCGGCGGGAATTAATACATCCTTTCTTATCGTTAATTATATTCTCGGCGAAAATTTTAACGACAGCTTTTTTAACGGTAGGAAGAAAATGCAGGAAACTTATCTTGAATCGATAAAGCAAAAATTCGGCATTCCTCTTTTCACGATACCGCAATATTCAGGCGAAATTAATAATCAAAAAACTTTGGATGCTCTTTATTCCGTCGTATTTTAACCAATAGATTTTTACGATAATTATTTTAATCCTTAAATAGAGTATATGTTATGTATGATATTGAAATTAAAGTAAAAGATTTATGTTTCACGTGAAACATAAAAATTAAATTTAAAAAAGAATAATTTTATAAATATGATTGATGAAAATATAAATATTTTAGAGTTTTGCAAAAAACCGAGCCAGTTTGAAAAGGTTAACAGGGTTTCTTCGGAATGGTCGCTGTCTGATTATTCAGGCTCCGTAAAATGCAGGATAAGCAATTCGTTCAGGATGAAATATAGGATTAAACCGGGGATGTATGCTGTCGGCGAACCGGACGCGAATTCCGAGGTATTTGCAAGCGCAAATTATAAATTAAGTTTCGATATTCTCAGAAAAGCGCTGAAGGGTTTAAACGTATGGATCTTGGTACTCGATACTAAAGGCATAAACGTATGGTGCGCCGCCGCAAAAGGAACATTCGGCACCGAAGAGCTTGTAAAACGGATAGGCGGGGTTAAACTCGGAAATTTTTTAAATCACCGGCGGATAATACTTCCCCAGCTCGGAGCGGTCGGCGTTAATGCGGATGCAGTTTTTAAACGGACGGGGTTTAAAGTTTATTTCGGTCCCGTGTATGCAAAAGACATTAAAGCTTATTTAAATTCCGGCAGAAGAAAAACTCAGGAAATGAGAAAAATTAAATTTTCTATGGTCGACAGGCTTGTTCTCACTCCGAGAGAAATTATTCCGGCAATGAATAAATTTATTATTTTTGCGGTCATTATACTTTTATTTTTCGGCATCCAGCCTACGGGCATTTTATTTAAAAGCGCATGGGTTTACGGAGAGCCTTTTATTTTGCTCGGACTTGCGAGCGTTATATCGGGTTCGTTTATAACTCCGGTTTTGCTTCCTTTTATACCTTTTCGTTCATTTGCCTTAAAAGGCTGGATAAGCGGAATGTTATTAACCGTCCCCGTAATTTTCCTGTTCAACACGCCGGAGTTAGAGAATATTCTAATTTTTATCTCGGCAATTCTTTTCTTTCCTATGGCAAGCTCGTATTTAGCATTGCAATTTACGGGTTCTACGACATTTACAAATATGTCCGGAGTAAAAAAGGAATTGAAAACAGCCCTGCCGGTTTATTTAATATCTACTGTTATATCTATTGTTTTGTTGATAATTTATAAACTTCATAAATTGGCGGTTATATGAAATATCTTAAGAATGTATCGAGCCTTAA
This sequence comes from Candidatus Acidulodesulfobacterium acidiphilum, assembly GCA_008534395.1. NCBI lineage: Bacteria > Candidatus Acidulodesulfobacteriota > Candidatus Acidulidesulfobacterales > Candidatus Acidulidesulfobacteraceae > Candidatus Acidulidesulfobacterium > Candidatus Acidulidesulfobacterium acidiphilum. The sequence continues at coordinate 108,052 of SHMQ01000001.1, read as the reverse complement.
ATTTTTTGCCGAAAAATGCACTAATTGTTTAGTATGTATAGACGTATGTCCCCATGGAGTATTTCAACTAAAAAATAAAAAAGTCGGCATTGCCGATAAAGATTTATGCATGGAATGCGGCGCCTGCGCTCTTAACTGCAAATACGGGGCTATCAGCGTAAATTCGGGCGTCGGATGCGCAAGCGGCATAATAAACGGAATGCTCACCGGAGGCGAGCCTTCATGCGATTGCGGCGGGTCATCTTCTGCCGAATGCTGTTGAATACTATCTCTAAAAAATACATAGTAATTAAACTAAACTCTTCAAATATTTCTTCTATAAAAAATTCCAAGGCGCCTGCAAAAAAAACTTGACATGATACCTAAGTATAAGGTGTAAAATATTAATAGTCGGAGATGTATAAAAATTTTAAAATTTAATAAATTAAAAATAGAGGCTTTTATGAAAAACTATTTAAACAGGAAAAAATTTGTCGGAGGTATTTTAGCAATTTTGATTTTTACAGCATTAGTATTAACGGCATCTGCATTTGTTTATCAAAAGAATTACGATTCAAAGAACTTAAATCTTACGGATTTTACAAGTTCAAATATTGTTCATACCGACAGATTTAAGGTTTACGGGCTTGTTTGCGGCGATACTTTTTGCATAACAAGTATTCAAAACGCATTATACAAGATTAAGGGAGTCGATAACGTAAAGATTGATATGCAACATCAAGAGGCTATAGTAAAATTTAAAGGAAACATATCACCGAAAATATTTATAAAGGCGATAGACGGCGCATCGAACGCTATGTTCCATTACAGCGCGCGCTATATAAAATAAAATATTTAGCAATAAGTTTAAGTATAATTACATTGATTAACTTGCTATTGCAGGAGAATATTATGAAAACAAAAAAATTATCAAATTCAGTTAACGAAGTAAGCTCAAGCGCAACATCTTTTTCAGCCGGAATTTTTGCTATTTTAGGCGGAGTTTGCTGCTGGGGACCGTTAGTTTTCAGTATACTTGGAGTAGGCGCAAGCACAGGCGGGGTATTGGGATCTACCGCATCTTTTCTTGGCGCAATTGCACCGTATAGAAACTATTTTTTGTTATTAAATATTATCGGCATTCTTTTATCTTTTTTATTTATTTACGTGATGCCGAAAATATCTTTCCAAGGTAAAAAAGCGTCGGATATCGAAGTAAGCGCTAACGGTGAAACCTGCGATTGCGAGACTTCGTCAGGCTCTTTTAATTTTAGCAAAATAGTCTTTTTCTCATCTGTTTTGATAACGGTTGGTATTTTTATATATTTGTATGCCGACACAGGTCAGATTTTTATGGCTTGGCCGCAGTTGTAAATAAAAATACTTTTATTTACATATAAAGCGTCAATAAAGCATAAGGAATGATTTAGCTAAATTAATGGAGGTGCAATTATGCAGAGCAAAAAAATGAACGAAGAATTTCAAGATACTATACAGAGTTTACTGATAGAAATAGACAATATTAAAGAATATCTCGAAGAAATATACGGTTATGACGGAGAAGTAAAAAAACTTTTTGAAAATTGCGAAAATGCAACTTATATTGAAAATAAAGTAAAAGAATTAAATGATAAAATTGCGGTTTTTAACTGGTGGTGGAAGGTGGCAGCAAGAGATGTAGAAGAGATGAAGGGAAAACTCATTAAATAAAAAAAATTTTATTTTTTTTGTCGAACCGGAGGTATAGCAAACCAAACGATAAAAACTGTTATGCCGAATACTATATATATTGCATTAAACATCCATATAGGAAAATTATAATATAAAACTTTATTAACCATTCCGGCAATAAACGGCATAGAACTATGCCGCATATGGTCTAAAGACATAAGCTTATATTCAAGCCAAGTTAGCGGACATTCGATATTAAAGACGGATTCAAAAGCCACAATTCCAATCATTGAAAGATGAATTAACCTGAAAGTAAAATTTCTTACCCATTTCCAACGCGCAAAAAAACCCGCAATTATAAGAAAAAACCCGATTACAATTATAAGCGCGTAAAGCAAATGCACTATATATACCGTTGAAATAGCGATAGAATAAAATTCTTTCATAATTATCCGCCTTTATTTATTATATTCCACTTTGATTTAAATGTTAAATTATTTTGTGAAACCGTGCATTGTTGCTTATATACAAAATCTGTAATATAATGAAAAAAATTTTGAAAATTGGAGCGAATAACATTATGTCGATATTTAACAGGAATAAAGCGGCGATAGTTCGTTTTTCCGGCGCTATAACCGCGCAAAGCGTTTTGCCTTATATTAAACTTTTGAAAAAACTTGAAAAAATGAAATCCGTAAAAGGAGTTATGTTCGTTATAGACAGTCCGGGAGGCAGCGCTATTCACTCTGAACTGCTGTTTTTAGCAATAAAAAGGCTCAGAGATAAAGGCAAGGTAATATACGGATATCTCGAGGTTGCGGCTTCGGGCGGTTATATGATAGCATGCGGATTGGAAAAATTGTATGCTCCGTCAACTGCGCTAATCGGCTCAATAGGCGTTATAAGCGTTAAACCGGTGCTTAAAGAAATATTAGAAAAAATAGGAATAGGCTATGAAGTCGTTAAAAAAGGCAGCCGTAAAGATATGTGGCTTTTTACCAGAAATTATACGGAAGAGGAAAGGGAAAGCATAAGCGAACTTCAGGCCGAAATTTACGATCGTTTTATTGAAATAGTTTCGGAGGGAAGGGAGATTCCAAAAGATGAAGTCCTTAAAATAGCGACGGGAGAACTGTTTTCTTCAAAAAAATCCGTTGCGTTAAAATTAATAGATAAGGTGTCGGGTTTTGACGACGCGCTTGAAGAGTTATGCAAAACCGTTAATGCCGACCCCGATAAAGCAGTCAGACTGGGGATAAAAAAACCTTTTTTTCAAAAGATAATAGGAACTTCTATTAACAATATCGTAGAAGAAATTTATTACGGAGCGCTTTATAAAAGTTAGCTAAAGGTGAATTAAAAAATTAAAGAGAATGTATTATTAAACCTATAGCGGCTAAAGATAAAATTATCAATACCGAATAGTAAAAAGTTTTTTGATTTATTTTAAAATGCATCTTATTTCCGAAAAATAAACCGATAAGCAAAGAAGGTATTAATAATCCGGAAAATTTTAAGACTTTTATGGTTATAAGCCCGAACGATAAATAAATAGCCGCCCTTACTATGCTGTCGGTAATTGCGACTATCTGAAACGTTGCCCTGAACGTGCGTTTGTCGTGGTGTTTCATCTGAAGGTAGGCGACGATAGGCGGACCTCCGCCGCCGTATAAACTGCCTATAAAACCTCCTAAAAAACCTAAAGGCGCGCCTACGGCGTTTTTAACGTAAGGCAATTTGTCCTGTTTTACTTTTAAGGCGTATATTATATACATTATAATAAAAATGCCGAGAAAAATTGTTAGTTTTTGCGGGTCCGCATATTTTAATACGTAAGCTCCAAGCAAAAGCCCTAAAACCGTTGAAGGAAGTAAATATGAAAGATCGTTCCATTTTACTTCTTTAAGGTCGTATGCGCCCAGAATTATGCTTCCGATAAAATCAAGTATAAAAACGGCGGGAACGGTAATTCTTATGGGAAGCAGTATAGTTAAAAACGAAACCGATATTAATCCTGAGCCGAAACCAATCGTCGCCCTGACGAAGAATGCAAAAAGTACTACTAAAATTCCCGCAATTACGTCAAATAGAGGTATGGATATAAAGTGCATTAAGATAAATATTTAAATAAAAATTATGTTTCTATTTCTTCGTAATATCTTTCCAGAAATTATATACTCATAAATATTAAAGTCAAGTCGTATATTTTTTTTACATTTTTTTTATAGTATAAAAGTATAGGCGAAAGCTGTAATTGCCTCTTGAACGCAACGTATTTTTTGCCAATGTTTATTTGACAATCCGAACTTTTATGATATGTTGTTATATAGAATTACGTCAAAACGATTGACGAAAAATAGGGGGAATAACATAATGGCAAACGACGACGAATACTTGGATTCATTAAACGGCTATAATTATTATAACGAGTACGATGGAAATTTAAGATTTTATTTCAATAAGATTAAACGTTATCCTTTGCTTTCCCGCGAAGAAGAATATGAACTCGCCCTAAAAGTATGCGACGGCGATAAAGCGGCAAGGCAAATAATGATAAAATCTAATTTAAGGCTGGTTATAAACGTAGCTAAGAAATTCATCGGAAAGGGGCTTTCATTCGGCGATTTAATAATGGAAGGCAATATAGGGCTTATAAAGGCAGTAGATAAATTTATTCCAAAAAAAGGATTCAAGTTTTCAACATATGCCATATGGTGGATACGTCAGTCTATAGAAAGAGGAATATCCAATTCGGCAAGGCTTATCCGCATACCAATACATATATCGGATAATTTTTGCAAATGCAGTAAAGCTTCAAAAGAAATAGAAGTAAAACTTAAAAGAAAACCTTATATATCTGAGATTTCCGAATTTATAGGAATTAAAGAAGAAAAAATAGAAGGAATATTTAATTCCAATTTTATTATATCCTCTCTTGACGATTCTTACGAAAGCAATGATGAAAACATAAATATTTTAGGTCGTGGGGGGGGGGTAGCTTTTCTAAATATATCACCGAAGATAAAGAATCTATATCTCCATGTGAAATTTTAATAGACTACGAAAAACTTGAGATATTGGACGAATCTTTTTATAATCTTGACGAATTACAAAAAAAAGTATTAATTTCAAGATACGGTCTTGATGGCGAAAATCCGAAAACTTTGAATGAAGTCGGCTTAATGATAGGGCTAACAAAAGAGCGCGTAAGGCAGATAGAAGTAAAAGCTATATCTATACTAAAAAAGTCATTGGAAGATTAAAATATTGCATTTTTATTTTGAGGTTTGTATAATATTAAGCCGTCAATGAATAAATTAATATAAGATATTTTTTAATTTTAATTTAATTTTAATAATTGCTATTGATACTATATAAAAACATGCATTTAGAAATTTAATATTAATGAAAACATATGCGACGAAAGATTATTCGGCTTTTGACAAACTTCTGTGCCCTATACTGGCAATTAACGCAAATTTTAACGTAATATTTTTAAATAAAACCGCCGAAGAAGTTTATAAAACCGATAATAACTGCATTAATAAATTTGAAGAAAATTCAAAAACTGCAGGTAGTTTATCCTGTAAATGCTATAAAATATCCCACGGTTACGATATACCCTGCTACGAGCTGAAGTCGGAGGAGATAAGATGTCCTATAAAAGAACTTAAAGAAAATAAAGATATAAACGTTTCCAACGTAATTCATAATCATAAGGGATATCTATATAAAGTAGAAGCTTTCAGGGACGATTCCGACAGCCAATTGTTTTTTGAATCTCACACTAATATAACAGAATTTATATCCGAAATAGACATCGTTAAAAAAGCAAAAGAAAAGGCAGAATCGTCTGAAAAAAGAATCGAAACTTTTTTTGAAAACATTCCGGTTCCTACTTTTATCATAGATATCGAATCCGGCGTTATAGTTAATGCAAACAAAAAAGCCGTAGAATTTTACGGTTATTCAAAAGAAGAATTTAAAAATATGACGGTGCGGGATATTAACCCGTTCATATCCGATAATGATTTAAAAAATTATAGGAAGCAGGCTTTAAAAGAAGGTTTGAATCATAATTTTTTTAAACACAGGCTTAAAAACGGAGATATAAAAGATGTAGAATCTTTTTTTGCGACTGTTAATTATAACGGCAAAACTTATATTTTAAGGATAGTTGTAGATATAACCGAAAAGAAAATTCTCGAAGACAAACTTAAAGAATCTGAAGAGACGTTTAGGATTATTTCCGAAAATATTCCGATAGGAATAGATATACACAAAGAAAAATTTATTTACGCAAACCCGGCTCTCCTGAATATGCTCGGTTGCACTCAAGAAGAACTAAAAGGTAAATTCTCTTGGGAATTTTTTTCGTCTGAATACTATAAAGAGCTGCAAGAATCTATCGAAAAAGGGTTAAGCGATATCGGCCATAAATATTCACGAACTGATAAAATAATAAAAAAATCAGGAGAAGAGTTATGGATTTATCTTTTTGCGGTTTCGGTCAGATATAAAGGAGAAATAGTAAGAGTAGCAAGCTGGACGGATATTACCGAACAGGTTAATTTAAGAAAATCTTTAGAACAGGAAAGAAATATTTTTAAAGTTTTAATTGAAAATATTAATTCGGGAATAGCTTTATACGATAAAGATAAATTATTATACGTAAATTCGGCTCTGCTTGATTTATTAGGTTTGACCAAAGAAGAACTTATTGCCGGCAGTCCATTCGATATATTTAGGATAGACGAAACTCAGCTTTATTCTTCAAGTATTTCTCTATTTAATATGCATCACACCGATGAATTTTCTTCCCATTTTATTTATAAATACGATAAAGCCGGAAACATACGTTATATAGACTTATTCAGAACGAAGGTAACTTACAACGGAGGAGATGCTGGTCTTGCAATTTTTACGGACGTTACCGATCAGTTATTGAGAGAGCAGAATATGCTTATCGAGAAAGACAAATACAAAGAACTTTCCGAAATTGACTCCTTAACGGGAATTTATAACAGAAGGTCTATGGATTTAAAACTTACCGAACTTTTAAACCTTGCTAAAAGATACGAAAGGCCCTTTTCTATAATTATGTTCGACATTGACAGATTTAAAAATATAAACGATTCCTGCGGGCACGATACCGATGATACAATTTTAAAAGATCTTGCTAAATTAGTCAAAAAAGAGCTTAGAAACACCGACTTCTTTGCGAGATACGGCGGAGAAGAATTTATGGTGCTTGCGCCGGAAACTCCTATAGAAACGGCTTTAGAACTTGCCGAAAGATTGAGGCTTAAGGTTCAGAACCACGATTTTAAAATAGGAGAAAGGGTTACTATAAGCTTAGGCGTTGCGTCGCTTATTTTTTCCGACAACGAAGCCGATCTACTTAAAAGGGTAGATTTAGGGCTTTATAAAGCAAAAAATGCCGGAAGAAATTTGGTCGGGGTTGTTTAAACTAAAGTATTAACCGCAGATTATTTGACTATGTAAAATTTTGCAATAATAATTTATAGATTACATAATAATTGAGTTTAATATTAAATAGACAAACATATTTTATATTTAGTACTTATTTTCATAAATTAGTGATATAATTATTAAATTTAAATAAAGTAAAATTCGGTTAAATTTAAACATATTAATTTAATCGGTTCATATTGAATAAACATTATGGTTGAAACAACTGAAGCGTATATTAATAGCATATCGCGATTAAGAAATTTATTGGATAATGACGGCAATGTATTGCTTGCTTTTATATTTGGCTCTTTAGCGGCAAACAGACAAAGAAACGATAGCGATATTGATATTGCAATTTTTTACAAAAATCCTCCTTCAGGATTCGAAATTCTGTACGAAATCGATAAACTATCCAAATCTGCCGGAACAGACATACATTTAGTTATTCTTAACAACGCTTCTCCTCTTTTAAAACATCAAGTTATGAAAAATAAGATAAATCTTATCGTAAAAGACGAAATACTTTTTCGAAAATTCAGGGAAAACATAATGTCGCAATACGAGGAATATAAGTATATTTCGGGACTCGGAAAATATGAATAAAATTAAATTATCGTATGAATTATGATAGATAAAGTTTTGATAGAAAAGAAATTAAGAAAAATAAAAGAATTTTTGAATGAAATTAAATCCGTTGAGATTAATTCGCTGAACGAATTCAAAAATAACGTTATGGTAAAAAGATTTATCGAAAGAAATATAGAACTATGTATTGAACAAATGATCGACGTTTGTAAACATATAGTTGCAGGATTAGACCTCAAAGAGCCTGGGACTTATGGAGAATGTTTTGAAATCATTTCCGCTAAAGGAATAATATCGGAAAATAGTTATAAAATTTATGAATCTATGGCTAAATTTAGAAATTTAATTATACATTCATATGACGATATAGACGATTCTATTGTTTACGGTATTTTTAAAAATCATTTGTCAGATTTTACTAATTTTATAAATGAAATAAGAAAATATTTAAAGATTTCAAGCAGTAATTAATAAAGTAATAAAAAGTCTATTGTTTTTAAATTAAAATTATGTTAATATTTCTCTGTATTGGTCCGTCAAATTCGCAAAGAAAAATTCCTTCCCATCTTCCGAGATTCAGCTTATTGCCGGAATAAGGCAATATCCTTGAATTGCCTATTATCGCCGCTTTTATATGGGCGTCGGAATTTCCTTCGGCGTGACGGTAATTATTGTTTTTAGGCGCCAAATTATCTAAAAAACGATTTATATCGAAAGCGACGTCTGGGTCATATGCTTCATTGATAATAACTGCGGTTGTAGTGTGAGGCGAATAAACCAAACAAAGTCCGTCATCTTTGCCGTATTTGACTATAAAATTTTCAACGGTTTGCGTAATGTCTATTAATTCGCTTCTTTTGGCGGTTTTTACCGAGAAATTATATATTTTCATAGATTTTATGCCTGCTTTTTGCAATAGGTAAGATTAAGCTTTTCAAGAAAGACCGCTTATAATTTTGATTAAGAAAATTAAATGGATCTCATTATACAAATTTTAAATAATTTTTTTGATTTTCCAATTTTGAGTTCTTTATTAAAATTATATATTCTCTCTTAATTTTAATACTATCATAATTTGACGCTTTTTCAAGCGGCGGGTAACAGCCTGAAAGCCTAAGTAAAAAATTAATTTTTATAGTATAATAGTTTTTTTACCGGATTTTTTACTCGAAACCGTATCAGTAAAATTTTATTAATATATTAAATTATGCTTCGTTTCATAGATACGATTAAATTAATCGACGGACATTATAAACTTATCGATTATCATAATAAAAGAATTAATAATACCATAAATCATTTTTGCGGGTTCAATCCCGAAATAGACCTTAATTTTTTCTTGCCTGAACCATGCAAATATAAACCCGGCATTTATAAATGCCGGCTGACTTATTCTAACCGTATCGAAAATATCGAAATTACCCCTTATATTAAAAGAACAATCAAAGGATTAAAGGTTGTCGATTTAGATTCAAAGGTTTTTCTTCCAGAGTATAAGACGTTTAATTATGAGTTCAAATATCAAGACAGAACGCTTATAAATTCATTCTTAACGGGAATTGACGCTTTGTCCGACATTCTTTTTATAAAAAACGGCCTGTTAACCGATACCTCTTTTTCTAATATAATTTTGTTTGACGGAGAAAAATGGATTACGCCGGATACTTACCTTTTAAACGGAGTGAAAAGGCGCCATCTTTTAGAAAATGGCGAGATAATAGAAAAAAAGGTTTCTACCTACGACCTAAGCCGTTTTCAAAAAATATCCCTAATAAACGCAATGCTCGAACCGGAAGATATTACTATCGATATTTGCAACGTAGTATTTTAATTTGTTCGCTATAAAACACGATTTGCCAAATCTTAACGCGATATGATTTTAGATTCTAATTTCATAGAAAAAATGAATTATTATGGGATAAACGGAATCAAGTTTCTTTTTATCGTAGATTTTGAGATGAAGTTTCCCGTTATTATGGAATTAGCGGAGACGAAAGACCACGATATAAAATATTCTATAGACGGCGCAGACAATTATACGGGATATGCAGATAATATATTTGATAAAAATGAATTCAGAATTAAAAAAAATCCGGTCCCGTTCGAAATTTATAAAAAAGCTTTCAATAATGTTATTAAACATGAGAAGGCCGGCAATTCGTATCTCGTAAATTTAACCTTTAAAAGCCCAGTAAAGATTAATCTTGGTTTGCAGGAAATATTTCATAAGAGCAGGTCTAAATATAAGCTGTATTTTAAGAATGCGTTTCAAGAATTTGTTTTATTTTCCCCCGAAACTTTTATCAACATATCCGGCGGAAAGATTTTTACTTATCCTATTAAAGGAACGATAGACGCCGGTATTCCTAACGCAAAAGAAATTCTTGTAAACGATAAAAAGGAAAGGGCAGAACATTTAACGGTCGTTGACCTTTTAAGAAACGATTTGAATATCGTATGCAAAGACGTAAAAGTCAACAGGTTTTGTTTTATAGAAACGGTTAAAACAAATTTTGGAGAATTATTGCAGATGACCTCCGAGATTGAAGGCAAAATTAAACCTGAATTAAATAGGCGGTTCGGGGACATTCTTTGCGGCATGCTTCCTGCAGGTTCCATTTGCGGGGCGCCTAAAAGAAAAACTTTGGAAATTATAAAGGAAACCGAACCGGAAGAAAGGGGCTACTATACAGGAGTATTCGGCATATACGACGGGGAAACCTTTAAAAGTTCTGTTATGATAAGATTTATAGAAAAAACGGCGGGAGAATATTTTTACAGAAGCGGCGGCGGCATTACGGTTTACAGCGATATTAAAAAAGAATATGACGAAATTATTAAAAAAATTTATATTCCTATATATTAAGATTATAAGTATTTTAAGAACCATTCTGCGCTAAGGCGGGCAACTTCTTCCAGCGCCCCCGGTTCTTCAAAAAGATGAGTAGCTCCCGGTATAATTTCAAGTTTCTTTTTTGCCGGAATATTTTTATAAGCGGTTCTATTTAATTCGATAATCTCAAAGTCGTTCCCTCCGACTATTAACAGCGTCGGCGCCTTAACCTCAGGTAAACTCTCCATGGCAAGGTCTGGACGGCCGCCCCTTGAAACGACGGCATAAATAATGCTTGGTCTTTTTGCAGCTGCGATTAGAGCCGCCGCGGCTCCGGTGCTTGCCCCGAAATAACCTAATTTTAGAACCTAAATATTAAAGTCAAACGTAAAATTAAAAAGTAAAATAAATGTCCAAATTCCATATATCTCATATTAATTATGTATGTTAATTGACAAACTAAAATTATGTGATATTTAATTATATATAGAATATCACATAATATATGCGAAAAGGAGGAGTTATGGAAAGCGTTACTGCCACAAAAAAATTTTATAAAATAATTAATATTAAAGATAAAGAATATGAATTAGTCTTAAAAATTAAAGAGGATGATAAAAAAGTAATGGATTTAAGATTAACTCAAGCTTATAGATAAATGAGGTAAATACTACTATGAAATCGATGATGTTAACTAAAATATCGGATTTAAAAATAAATAAAACGCCTCTAATTGCAGCGGAATCCGAAATTCCTAAAATTAATAAAAATGAAGTTTTAGTTAAGATTAATGCCTGCGCGGTCTGCCATACCGAATTAGACGAAATAGAAGGAAGAATACAACCTATTAATCTTCCTGTTATTCCCGGACATCAGATAGTCGGCAGAGTAATTGAGACCGGCAGCGAAGTAAATAAACTTAGGATAGGAGACAGGGTTGGGATAGGCTGGATTAATTCTGCTTGCGGAAAATGCGAATATTGTAAAAGCGGGTTTGAAAACTTATGCGTCAATTTTGTCGCTACAGGTAAAGACGTGAACGGCGGTTATGCGGAATATACTAAGATAAACGAGAACTATGCCGCAATTATACCGGAAAGTTTTACGGATGAAGAGGTTGCTCCGCTTTTATGCGCAGGCGCCGTAGGGTATAGGGCTTTAAAACTTTCGGGAATTAAAAACGGAATGAATTTAGGTTTTCTCGGATTCGGAGCTTCCAATCATTTAGTCCTTAAGATAGCCAAAGCCATTTTTCCGGATTCTAAATTTTTTGTTTTTGCAAGATCCGGAAACGAAAGAAAACTTGCCTTACGGTTAGGCTCATACTGGAGCGGAGATATTAAAGATATTCCGCCGGAAAAATTACATGCGGTTATAGATACCACTCCGGTCTGGATGTCGGTAATAGAAATTATGAAAAATATAAAACCAGGCGGTCGACTTGTTATAAATAATATAAGAAAAGAAGATTCAGACAAAGATTATATATTAAATATCGATTATGCGCGTGATTTATGGATGGAAAAGGAAATAAAATCGGTTGCCAACGTTGCGTTTGCAGATATTAAAGAAGTCTTGGAAATTGCCGCAAGGTTTAATATAAAACCTGAATTTCAAATTTATGATTTAAAAGAAGCAAATACCGCTTTATACGAAGTCAAAAATAAAAAAATTGAAGGCGCTAAAGTTTTAAAAGTTTCATAATTAGATATTCCGTTATATATGTTTCACGTGAAACGTATATAACGGAATAAATTTTGCTTTAATGGGAACAGCCTGCATTATGGTGATGTTCGTGCGAAGAGCAGGTATGTCCAAATTCAAAAGTCGAAAAATTATTTTCCTTGCTGTCCGTAAGAATATCCGAAATTAAACTTTTATCGGTTTTATAAACCTTAATGCCGTTTCTTTCCAGATTTCTTATAGCTCCTTCCCCTATGCCGAAACAAACGACCGTATCTACGTTTTTGCCGGCTAAAGCGCCTACAGGGTTGCACATATTGTGTTCGTGATTTTTATTTGAATTTGCAATAACTTCGGAAGTTTCCGTTTCAGTATCGTATATAAAAAAATAAGGGGCGCTTCCAAAATGTTTGCTTATTTTTTGGGCTTCAAAATTTACCGTCGGGATACATAATCTCATAGTTTATCTCCTTGTTAAAATTAAAAAATTAAATTAAAGTATTTTTTATTATCTATTAATTTCCGTTTGCGCAACGGCGTCCCTTTCTTCCATGTCCGCATTTTTCGTTTCTATCGTTAACCCTGCGAAAGTTTTTATCTCCGCATTTCGGACACTTTTCAGGCCTGCCGGTTCCAAACGGCTCATTCCAAGTACCGTTGCAGTTTGAACAAAAAAAGTTTCGTTTCATTTCTATCTCACCTCCTTCTATTTTAAGAGCTTTAGCATTAACTAAGCAATCCGCTATTTTTCGGCGAGCGGAAGCTATAATATTTCCGAACGTCTGTCTTGATATGCTCATCTTCTCCGCCGCTTCTTCCTGATACAGGCCGTTTAAATCAGCTAGCCTTACCGCTTCGAATTCATCGACCGTCAAAACTACTTTCTCCAAAAATTTTGCCGGAATTCCGTTCGGTTTAAAAAATTTTATTTCCGGCTCTTTCTCAATTCTTCGGCACTTATAAGGTCTCATATTTATTTCATTTTTAATTTTATTATTAGCATATGCCAATAACTATATATTAAAATAAATATATATGAATGTCAATATATTTTTGAAATTATATTTTTTATTCTTAAATTTATTGGTATAATAAGTCGGTGAATCTTTTATATAGGAGGAATTAATTGGCTAATATAGCCGTATTATCTCTAAATCCCGCATTAGACGTTACATATAAAATTCAAAAGTTAGTCGACGACGAAAAAATTCATTCGTTTGAAACAAGGTTTGATCCGGGCGGAAACGGAATAAATGTGGGCAGGGCATTAAAAGACTTAAAACAAAGGCTACGACTTGCTGTGTTTTAGCCGGAAAAATAGGAACTCTTATAGCCGATATTCTAAGAAACGAGTTAGACGACCCGCATTTTATATGGGAGGAAGGCGAGACAAGGATAAATTGCGTTATTCAGCAAAGCGACCCTGTTTCGCAATATGAGATAAACGGCATGGGTCCCGCTATGAGCGCGTCGGTTCTCGATAAACTGGAAAAAGAACTATATACGCTTATTCAAAAGACGGTTTTGCCGTGCTTACAGGCTCCCCTCCTTTAAATATAACCCATGACATATACAGCATATTATGTATGCGTTTGAAAAACGCTGGCATAAAATGCTTAGTAGATGCAGACGGCGCCTTATTGAACAGCGCGGTAAAATCTAAGCCTTATATAATAAAGCCGAATATACATGAACTTGAAAGGTTAGTCAAAAGAAATTTTGATTCTGCGAATGATATTGCCGCTGCGGCAAAAGAGTTGCATAATTACGGCATAGAATACGTATTCATATCTATAGGGCATAAAGGAGCGATATTAGCCTCAAAAGAAGGCGTTATGTACGGTGTGTGTGTGTGTGTCTCCGGAAGTTCCCGTGGTGTCGAGAGTAGGAGCAGGAGATTCTATGGTTGCCGGTATTTTGAGCGTTATCGCAAACGGAGGCAGTGCCGAAGATTCCCTAAAACTTGGAATAGCTTGCGGTACGGCAACAGTGCAGATGCCGGGGACCGAGCTGTTTACAATGGATATTGTCGATAATATCGTAAAAGAAATAAAAATAGAAAAAATAAATATTTAGTCGGCAGTACCTATACTTATATCTGTTGCATACGAATTTCGTCTATAATATAATAATAAAAATTTTTAATAAATTTATTTATAAGTAGTCATATTAATTAAGATTGAGGTCTTTTATGAAATCAGTTGTACGGACAGCGTTAATTTTTATGTTTTTGAGCTGTTTTTTAATGCCTTTATCGGCTAACGCCAAGACCGTAACTTATTTTTCTCCGAGATATAATCTTCAAAATATAGACATACATTGGTTAAATAAATCTTTGATTTCCAAGAGATTATATATCGCAATGTTTTCTTTCACCGATTATAAAATTGCAAAAGATTTAATATATCTTGCGCATAGAGGGGTTAAGATTTATATTTATAGGGACGATTTACAGATGAAAGACAAAACAGACAGAACTTATATGCTTAAAAACGTAAAAAATATTTTTATAAAAGCAAAAAGAGACAGAGGGTTTTGGAATATAATGCATGAAAAAATATTTATCATACCCGGCGTCGTATTTAGGGAGGGTTCGGCTAACTGGTCGCCTTCGGCGGAGGGAGCATCCTGCTACGAGGGAAATTGCGGGCATGCCGAAAATCAAGACAACAATGCTACGTATATTACTAACAAAAGCGAAATAAAAATTGCGCTGCGCAATTTTTATTATATGTGGAACAGAAAATCTAATATAGACGTCAATTAAAAATAAAAATCGCATATTTTTTTAATAATCGTATTAAAATCGTATATAAAAGGAGCGCATTTACATGATAGTAGTTACCGGCGGTGCGGGATTTATAGGATCTAACATTATAGAGGAACTCAATAAAAGAGGCGAGTCCAATATATTGGTCGTAGATAATTTAACTAACGGAAAAAAAATGTATAATCTTCACGATCTTGATATTTTAGACTATATGGACAGGGAAGATTTTATTGAACGAATCAAATCAAATTACGATTTTGGAAAGATAACGGCAATTTTTCATGAAGGCGCTTGTTCTTCGACTACCGAATGGGACGGGAAATTTATAATGAGGAATAATTTCGAGTATTCCAAAGAGCTTTTAAAATGGTGTCAGGAAAATGAAGCCCAATATATTTATGCCTCTTCGGCTTCGGTTTATGGACTCGGCAAAAAAGGGTTTACGGAAAAAAGAGAATGCGAGCTTCCGATAAATATGTATGCTTATTCAAAGTTTCAGTTCGACCAGTTCGTCAGGAGCGTAATTAAAAGTGCGAAGTATCAAATAGCTGGGTTTAGATATTTTAACGTTTACGGTCCGCGGGAATCTCATAAAGGCACTATGTCGAGCGTCGCATATCATTTTAACAACCAGATAATTGCAACGGGAAAAGCAAAGCTTTTTGAGGGGACAGACGGTTACGGCAACGGAGAGCAGAGACGCGATTTTGTTTACGTCGAAGACTGCGCAAAGATTAACTTATGGTTTATGGACAATCCTTCAAAATCCGGAATATTTAACATAGGTACGGGTAATGCGAGGTCGTTTAACGATGTTGCAAACGCCGTAATAAAATATCACGGGAAAGGCTCTCTGGAATACGTTAAGTTTCCGGAGCACCTTAAAGGCGCCTATCAAAGCTTTACCGAAGCGGATATAGCGGCATTAAGAAACATCGGATATAAAGAAAACTTTACGCCGGTCGAAGAAGGGGTAAAAAAATATTTAGGCTGGCTTAACCGATAAGATTTTTTAAAGTATCCAAATCCGCCTTATGTTCTTTGTCGCCGCCCGGGGTTTCTATTATGAGCGGAATGTTTTCAAGCCTTTTATCGTTTAAAATAAATCTGAATGCTTCAAGTCCTATATAGCCTTTTCCTATAGGAGCGTGACGGTCGATTTTTGATCCTAAAGGTTTGAGGGAATCGTTCAGGTGAAAGGCGTATAATTTATTAAATCCTATTATCTTATCAAAGTATTTCATAAAATTATCGTAAGCGTCGGACGTTCTTATGTCGTATCCGGCGGCAAAAATATGGCAAGTATCTATACAAACGCCGAGTCTTTCAGAATTATTGGACAGTTTAATAATTTCGGCAATATGTTCCGGTTTGTAACCTATCTGGTTTCCCTGTCCGGCAGTAGTTTCTATTACTAAAATTACGTTTTTAAAATCCTTAGTTTTACTTAAAATTATATTCAAATTTTCGGCAATTTTATTAATAGTTTCTTCTTCCGTTAAATTTTTATTAGATCCGGGATGGAATATTAAATATTTAATGCCGAGCATACTGCATCTATTAATTTCGCAGATAAAGGCGTTCAACGACTTTTTCGTTATATCTTCGTCAGAACTTCCAAGATTTACCAGATATGAAAGGTGCGACAAAACTATTAATTTTTGAGCGGCTGCGCATTCTTTAAAATCTTTAATTTCATTGACATTCAATTCTTTAGCCTGCCATCTTAATTGGCTCTTGGTAAATATCTGTATAGCCGTCGAACCGGTATTTTCTGCGGAAATACAGGCATTTTTAAGTCCTCCGGCAACTGAAACGTGAGCGCCTAAAACCATATGCATAAATATATATAATCCTTTTTCGCAATTAATTTAAACTTGTTATCTATTATACCCCGGACGGATTATTTTTGTATGATATAATTAATATACAAACCGGAAAATAAATAAAATATTTTAAAATTCAGGAGGCAAAGTTTATGAAAGGCAGCGAAGAAATTATTAAAAGGCTTAATTTAAGGCTTGCAGAAGAGCTAACCGCTATAAATCAGTATATGGTTCATGCAGAAATGCTGGACAACTGGGGTTATGAAGAATTGCATAAAGAAGTAGAAAAAAGGGCTATAGACGAGATGAAACATGCCGAAAAATTAATAGGCAGGGTATTATTTCTCGAAGGAATACCGATTGTGTCTAATTACAATAAACTTCATATAGGGTCTAACGTCGAATTAATGCATAAAAACGACAGGGAAGCAGAAGAAGTCGCAATCAAAGCTTATAACGAAGATATAAAATTTGCCGCAGAAATAAAAGACAACGGCACTAAAGATTTATTGCAGTCGATTTTAGACGATGAAGAACAACATATAGACAGGCTTGAGGAGTATCTTGACCAGATAGAACAGATGGGGCTTCCCGTTTATCTTTCTACATTTCGGAAATAATATAATATTTTAATGCAAGGAGACTTTGTATGGAGTACGTTAATTTGGGGAATACAGGACTAAAAGTATCGAGGCTTTGCTTAGGAACGATGACTTTTGGGTTTAAGTTCAGGAATATAGGCGCGGTAGGGCAGGAAGACGCTAATGCAATGGTTAAAAAAGCATATGAATCGGGAATAAATTTTTTCGATACGGCGGATATGTATTCGTTCGGAGAGTCCGAAGAGATACTAGGCAATGCATTAAAAATCTTAAACGTTCCAAGAGAAAAATTCGTTATCGCGACGAAAGTTCGTTCGCCGCTTAGCGAAGCGGCGATGAACGGCACGGGAGACGTAAATAATGCCGGTCTTTCCAGAAAACATATTATAGAGGCGTGCAATAACAGCTTAAAAAGATTAAAAACCGATTATATCGACCTTTATCAGGTTCACGGCTGGGATCTGTCCTGCGGATTGGAAGAAACTCTCGAAGCCCTGAACGATTTAGTAAGGCAGGGCAAGGTTCTCTATCTCGGCGTTTCAAACTGGACGGCACGGCATATTATGAAAGCATTATACTTGGCAAAAGCGAAGAATTACGCAAACTTTGTTTCTCTTCAGGCATATTATTCTCTTGCCGCACGTGATTTAGAACATGAGCTTCTGTCTTTATGCAATGAAGAAGGTCTTGGGGTGCTTACATGGTCTCCTTTATCCGGCGGTTTTTTAACGGGAAAATATACAAGGCAAAATCAAAAGCCGTCAGGCGCAAGAAGAAGCGAATTTAATTTTCCTCCTATTGATGAAAGGGGATTTGATGCGATAGACGTATTGACGGGCATATCGAAAAGTAAAAACGTAACGATTGCTCAATTATCCCTTGCCTGGCTTTTGGCTCAAAAAGGCGTTACGTCGGTTATTGTAGGTGCCAACAAGATGTCTCAGCTTGAAGACAATTTAGGTTCCGTAAAGATTAATTTAACGGAAGATGAAATTTCCAAACTGTCGAACGTTACTATGCCGAAAAAATTATATCCGCAATGGATGGTAGAATGGCAGAATAACAGAAAATCATTAAATCCGGACGAATTAAAATAAAATTGCGGCAATGCCGGAATTCAATTCCGGCATTGTATTAAAAGTGAGAATTTTACTGCAAAATAAAAGGAGTTTCTTTAGTAACTAATTTAGTAAGCGAAAAATCGCCGGGACCCATAATAAATATGCTTAAAGCGATTACAAATTCCGTTAATGCATATTCGTATCCGTTGGCCATTATGTTGAAACCGTTAGGCAGGTGCAGTAAAAATATGGCGCCCAGCATTACGAGCATAATGTTTATAGCGCCGATTCTTGTTAAAACTCCGCTAATCATTGCAAGACTGCCGGTAGTTTCTGCAATTCCTACAAGAACGGCAATTGCGATAGGGAAATGCATGTATCCGGCAAATCCTTTAACTCCGGGTCCGTCAAACCAGTCGAAAAGAATTCCCGTTCCATGATAGAAAAAGCTAAGGAATAACACAAATCTTAAAAAGAATAATGTAACAGATTCTTTTTTCATAATAATTCCTCCGTTTAAAAATTTAAAGTTAGTTAAATAACTTAATGTAAATATGTTATGTAATAATGATATTCTATTAAATAAAAATCGTCAATCAGGGATTTTTTTATTATTAAGTATAATAAAAGATACTTAATTGACATTTTATATTAGAAAATGGTATTATTTTATATTATGGAAAACGAAACCAATAAGAACTATTGTCCAGCGCAGGAAGCTTTTAAAGTACTTGCAAACAAGTGGTCTTTGATGATAATTAAAGAACTTTCAAGCGAAAAAATGAGATTTAACGCAATTAAAAAAAAGATAGATGGAATTTCCTCGCGCGAACTTTCAAAAAGGCTGGAAGTTTTGGAGCAAATAGGCGCAATAAACAGAAAAATCATTTCTATTAAACCTATAATGGTGGAATACAGTCTTACCGAAGCCGGCAATGAACTTACCGATGCTATTGAAATACTGCACGATTGGACGATTAAAAATAAAAAGAATATCAAACAGATCGAAAAATCAGCCCACATTTAAGTATATAAAAAGTACTAAGTATTTTTAAAATCCCTGATTGACAATATATACGTAGAAACATTATATTATTATTAAGGATAAAATTTTATAAACATTAAATTAACTTAATTTAATTAAGGAGGTATTTATTATGCCCAGATTAGTCAAGCACGAAAAGAAACTGCCTATTGCAATCGAAGAAAAAGACGCAAAATTTCCTATTTATGTATGCGCATGCGGTTTATCAAAGAATTTTCCGTTTTGCGACGGTTCGCACGACCATACGAAGGACGAATCCGATAACGGAGTTTATGTTTATGAAGGAGAAAAAAGAGTTAAACTATAATTAGTAATCATTAAAACCATTCTACTGCAATATATAATATAAAAATGTGTCAGGTTTTATTTTACGCATACGAAAATAAATTATTAACGATAAAAGATTTTAAGTAAAATTAATCTGACGCATTTTTATATTCCCTGCCTTTAAATGATTTTGTTGAATAACCGCTTTCATATATGTTATTCTATACGCAATCAAATTTAACTATTAAATAAATTAAATAAGCATCAATCAATATAATTAATAAAAATGAAAGAAAATTTAAAAGCGGACGGAGTCAGGGTTCGTTTTGCGCCGAGTCCTACGGGGAATTTACACATAGGAGGGGTGAGGACAGCCTTTTTTAATTATATTTTTGCCCTAAAATACGGCGGTGAATTTATCCTAAGAATAGACGATACGGATAGAGCGAGAAGCAAAAAAGAGTATGAAACCGAAATTATTAAAGATTTAAATTGGTTTGGAATTAAATACGACGGTTTTTACAGGCAGTCCGAAAGGACGAAGGTTTACGAAAAATATCTTGAAGTTCTGAAAGAAAAAGACCTTATATATGAATGCTTTTGCACCGAAAAAGAAATTTTAATGTCCAAAGAAATTGCCGTTAAGTCAAAAAAACCTTATATATATAACGGCAGATGCGCAAATCTTTCAAGCTACGAAAAAGAAAAATTAAGCGGTCAGTTTAAAGAACGGGGCATATATCCGTCAATTCGTTTAAATATAGCCAAAGTTTTAAAAGCGGGAGGAAATTTTAAAGCCGTAGAATTTGAAGACGCCGTTCACGGACTGCTTTCGTTTAATCCGAAACTTATAGGCGATTTTATTTTAAAAACGGAGCATAACAGGTTTACGTATAATTTCGCCTCTATAATAGACGATTACGATATCGGAATAACCCACGTAATAAGGGGCGAAGACCATATAAGCAATACGCCTAAACAGATTTTAATTCTTAACGCTTTAGATAAAATCCCGCCTGTTTTTGCGCATATTTCACTTTTGTACGGAAAAGACGGCAAAATTATGTCGAAAAGAGATGCGGCGGCAAATATCGAATATTATAAGAAAGAAGGCTATCTTCCCGAAGCGATATTAAATTACCTTGCGGTAACCGGCAATACTTTTACCGTCCGTCAATTTGAAAACGGCAAAGAAAAAATATCGGAAAAAGAGATATTTTCCGATATTTTAGAAATTGCGGAGCTTTTTGACATAAAAAAAGTAAGGGGTTCCAGCGCAATCTTTAGCGAAGAAAAATTAAAACACATAAACGAAAAATGGCTGCAGAGTATAAAAACCGAAAGATTGATAAAGATTTTAATCGAAAAATTTAATTCGGAAGAAACGCTTAAAAAACTACAAGAATCTTACGGAGAAACAGTATTCGTCGAAATAATAGATTTTTTAAAAAACGAGTTTAAGACCGTTAAAGAAATTTTAGCCGCAATTAAGATATTTTTTGAAGATTTTAAGACAGAAACGCAGGAAATTAAATATGATATTAAATTAAAAGAAACGCTTTTAGATAATCTTCAAAAAATAAAATCCGATAAATTCGACGAAAATGCAATAAAAAATGCCGTTAAAGAATCTGTTTCCGAAAGCGGCAAAACCTTAAAAGACTGCTATGAAACGTTAAGGCTTTGCATAACAGGACGGCCGGACGGCCCGTCAATTCTTAAAATTATAAAATTTATGGGCAGGGAAAGAACGCTTAAAAGGCTATATGGGAGGCAATAATTGGATCCGTTAAAAAGATTTCATAACGAAGACTGGCATACGCCGGAAGGCAGATTGATAAGAGAATTCGTATTTGGAATTAACGACGGTTTAGTTACTACGGTCGGTTTTATAGCCGGCGTCACCGGCGCATTGATAAACTTAAAAATTGTTTTAATGTCCGGCGCCGCGGAAATCGTCGCAGGTACAGTTTCGATGTTTTTTGGAGCTTATCTTGCCACAAAATCGCAGAACGAATTTTACCAGAAAGAAATCAACAGGGAGATAAGGGAAATTAAAGAAAATCCGGAACATGAAATTGAAGAAATATATGAAATATACCAAGATAAAGGATTTACGGTAGAAGAAATAAAGCCTATAGTTAAAAAACTTATGTCGGATAAAAAAATACTGCTTGATTTTATGGTTCAGGACGAACTTGGGATAAGCAAAGATTACTATGAAAACCCGATAAAAATAGCATCATATACCGGATTATCTTTTTTAGCAGGCGGTATTCCGCCTCTGTTGCCTTTTTTCTTTATTAAACATTCATTAACGGCAGTTTCCGTTTCAATTATTTTTACCGTCGTCGTTCTTGCCTTTACCGGACTTGCCAAAGCAAAAGTAACTAAGACAGGCAGATTAAAAAGCGCTTCCGAAATGGTTTTGATAGGCGGAGCCGCCGCCGCCGCAGGGTTTATTTGCGGAAAGCTTATAGCATTAATGTGAAAGAATATAATTGTTTCACGTGAAACAATTATATTCTTAAAATTAAACGAGAATAAATTGGAATTAAATTTAATTAATGATATAATTATTCCGTAATTTTTTGATTATATATATAAATGATGTTTGCGGGTTAATTTTATGTCAAAAGTAGTATGTATTTCAAATCAGAAAGGCGGAGTGGGCAAAACTACTACCGCTGTTAATATTGCCGCATGCTTATCTGCATACGAGAAAAAGGTGCTGCTGATAGATGCGGACCCTCAGGCGAATGCCACAAGCGGGTTAAACATTTCCGCCGATAACGGAAAACCTACCGTTTATGAATGTCTTGCAGGCACGGCCGAAGTAGTCGATGCAGTTTATCGTACGCAGATGAAAAATCTTTATTTAATGCCCGCAAATTCAGACCTTGCCGGCATAGAGGTAGAACTCGTAAACGTTAAGGAAAGAGAGTATTTTTTTAAAAAAAATATTATAAATAAAATAAAAGACGATTATGATTATATTTTTATCGATACCCCGCCTTCTTTAGGGCTTTTGACTATTAATGCACTGACCGCTTCGGACAGCGTTTTAATTCCTATGCAGTGCGAGTACTATTCTTTAGAAGGGATATCTCGGCTTATGCAGACTATAAAATTAGTCAATCAAAGATTAAACAAAAATTTATGCGTAGAAGGGGTTTTGTTTACTATGTTCGACGGAAGAGCCAACCTTACAAATCAAATCGTAAGCGAAGTTAAAAAATATTTCGGAAAGAAAATTTACGAAAACGTTATACCGAGAAACGTAAAACTTCCGGAAAGTTCCAGTTTCGGAAAGCCCATAATTCTATACGACATAAATTCAAAAGGTGCGGTTTACTATCTAGAACTTACAAAAGAGTTTTTATCTAAAGCGGCATAAACTTAAATAAGGACTAATAATATGGAAGAAAAAGCAAAACATATTAAAAAAAATGTGCTGGGCAGAGGGCTCGGGGCGCTGTTAACCGATTTCAACATAAAAGAGAATATGCCCGGTATAGACGATAAGTTTTCCGTTTTTGAAATAGAAATAGATAAAATTAATACCGGCGTATATCAGCCAAGGCAGTATTTCGATAAAGATAAGCTTGTCGAGTTGAAAAACTCGATTAAAGAAAACGGCATAATTCAGCCTTTAATAGTTGCGAAATCTAAAAAAGAAGGCGGATACGATTTAATAGCCGGAGAAAGGAGATACAGAGCCGCCGTTGAGCTTGCGTTTAAAAAAGTTCCGGCAATCATTAAAGACATTTCCGGTGCGGCGGCACTTGAAATTGCATTAATAGAAAACATACAGAGACAGGATTTAAACGTCATTGAAGAAGCAAACTGTTATATGCGGCTTATAGAAGAATACAAGCTTACGCATGAAGAACTTGCGGCGAAAGTCGGGAAAGACAGGGCTACTATTACCAATATGCTGAGGCTTCTTTCCCTGCCCGATGAAGTCAAAAAAGAGCTTATTTACGGGAAAATAACTCCTTCGCATGCAAGAAATCTTGTAGGGTTGTCCGACGATGAAGCCGGCATGCTGTTAAATACGATTTCCGGCGAAAAATTAAACGTAAGGGAAACGGAGCGCAAGGTCAGAGAGCTTAAATCAAAAAATAAAGAAAAGAAGCCGACAAAGGATATATCGGTATCATATCAGATTAAAGGTTATGAAGAAGAACTGCTTGAAAAACTTCAGACTAAAGTTAAAATTAATTATAAGAGCAAAGGAAGCGAGCTTAAAGGCAGAATAGAAATAGAATTTTATTCGGGCGAAGAGCTTGAAAGAATTATAGAATTTATAAATAAAAATTGATATAATAATAAAAATATAAAATATAAACATCGTATGCCAGAATTAGTCATTACTTGGCAGGGGCTTTTATTTGAAGCCGTCTCGTTTTTAATTTTTACTTATCTTTTAAACCTTTTTTTGTTTAAACCTATAAGAAAAATTCTTAAAGAACGGGAAACCATTTTATCCACCCATAAAGACGGCAAAGAAAATTTCGAAGATTTAACTAAAAAATTATATGAATCTGCCGAGCAGGAAAAAAATAAATTAAAAATAGAATTAAACGGTATTCGCGAATCTTACAAAAAAGAAGGTTTAGCCGAAGCGCATAGAATAATTGCCGAAGCCAGAAAAAAAGCGTCGGAAAATTTAACCGAGGCGCTTAAAAACTTCGATAAAGAAAAAAACGATTTAATAAAAGATTATATGTTGAAATCCGAAGAAATTGCCGATTTAATATCAAAAAAAATTATAAATTTATGAATATCGAAATCTTCTGGCGAATATTTGATACTATTATACTTGCTGTAGGAATAGCTTATATTTATATTAAATACGGCATAACATTTCTGGGCGGCAGGCGGCACGACATAGAATCCCATCTCGAAAAAGCCAAGGAATATGAAAAAAAAGCTAAAGAGATATATCAAGAGGCTAAAGCCGAACTTGAGAAAGCAAGAAAAGAGATGCGTGAAATTAGAGAAGACGCAATAAAAGAAGCGGCAGCGGAAAAAAATTTGATCATTAAAAACGCCGAAATGACCGCCGATAAAATCGTCAATGCTTATTTAGAACATGCAAAAGCCGAAATAGACAATCACAGGAAAAAGCTTCTGGAAGAAATGATAGGCAAGTCTTTTCAAACCGCAAACGAAAAGATAAAAAAGAAGATAGAATCCGACAGCGATAATAAATTAAACGAAAATTTTCTTAAAGCACAAGAGGAAGGATTTGCAAGACAGTCAGATAAGTAAGCGCTATAGTTCGGCTCTATTCGACGTAGCCGCAAATTTTCACATAGTCGATGAAATTTTTAACGACTTCAATAAGTTTATTAATTTTTGTTACGAAAAGCTATGCCTTAAAGAATTTATTTCGCAGACATACATAGATAAACAGGAAAGATTTGAAGTTATAAAATTACTGAGCAAAGAACTTTCTTTTAACGAGTATTTTATAAATTTCCTTCATTTTTTAATAGAACAGGAAAGAATAGAGTATCTTCCTAAAATTTTTACGGAATATTCAAATCTGCGCGATAACCGCAATAATATATTGAAAGTAAAAGTTATTTCCGCAAAAGAACTAAAACCGGAAGAAAAAAGCAAACTTATCGCGATAATAGAAAAAGCGCTAAAAAAAACCGTATCTATTAAGTCCGAAATAGACGAAAATATCGTAGGCGGTTACATTATAAATATAGATAACGTTTTATACGATTCAAGTATAAAAACCCGTTTGGATAATTTTTATAAATACTTAAAGCAAGGAGCTATTATTAATGGCAATTAAGCCTACTGAAATTACCGATATTATAAAAAGTAAGATAGAATCTTATACCAAAAGCATCGATATCAGCGAAGTAGGCGTGGTTTTATCCGTCGGAGACGGCGTTGCGAGAATATACGGCATTAAAAACGCTGTAATAGGAGAAATGCTTGAATTTACCCCCGACGTTTACGGATATGTTTTAAATCTGGAAGAAGATAACGCCGGCGTTATCGTTCTCGGAGAAGAATTTTTGGTAAAAGAGGGAGATACCGTAAAAAGAACCGGAAAAATTGCCGAAGTTCCCGTAGGCAAAGGAATTATAGGGCGAGTTTTAGACGGACTAGGAAGGCCTATAGATGGAAAAAGTCCGGTGCAGGCCGAAAAATACTATAATATAGAAAAAAAAGCACCCGGAATAGTCCAGAGGCAGAAAGTTAACGAACCTTTATATACCGGTATAAAAGTTATCGATTCATTAATACCTATCGGAAAAGGACAGAGAGAGCTTATCATCGGTGACAGGCAGACCGGCAAGACCGCTATAGCAATCGATACTATATTAAATCAGAAAGATTCCGGAGTTTACTGTATATACGTCGGAATAGGGCAGAAACAGTCTAGTATTTCGTTTATTTACGACCGCCTTATGAGTTCAGGCGCAATGGAATATACCACTATAATAGCGGCTAACGCAAGCGACCCTGC
This sequence comes from Candidatus Acidulodesulfobacterium acidiphilum, assembly GCA_008534395.1. Lineage (NCBI taxonomy): Bacteria > Candidatus Acidulodesulfobacteriota > Candidatus Acidulidesulfobacterales > Candidatus Acidulidesulfobacteraceae > Candidatus Acidulidesulfobacterium > Candidatus Acidulidesulfobacterium acidiphilum. The sequence goes on along the minus strand of SHMQ01000001.1, from coordinate 81,756 downwards.
GGCATTGCAATATTTTGCTCCTTATACCGGAGCCACTATGGGCGAATATTTTAGAGACAACGGTATGCACTGCTTAATAATTTACGACGATTTATCAAAACATGCGGTAGCATACAGAGAACTTTCGCTGCTCTTAAGAAGACCGCCCGGCAGGGAAGCATATCCGGGCGACGTTTTTTATTTGCATTCAAGACTGCTCGAAAGAGCGGCAAAATTAAATCATGCCCATGGCGGAGGGTCGCTCACCGCTTTGCCGATAATTGAAACGCAGGCGGGAGACGTATCGGCTTATATTCCGACCAACGTCATATCGATTACCGACGGGCAGATTTTTTTAGAAACCGACCTGTTTTATGCGGGAACGAGACCCGCCGTCAACGCGGGGCTTTCAGTTTCGAGAGTTGGAGGAGACGCACAAATTAAAGCTATGAAACAGGTTTCCGGAGGTTTAAGGCTTTCGCTTGCTCAATACAGGGAACTGGCGGCATTTTCGCAGTTCGGCGCCGACCTTGATAAAACTACGCAGGAAATGCTTATGCGGGGCAGAATGATGTCCGAACTTCTTAAACAGCCCCAGTATAGTCCGATGCCGGTCGAGAAAGAGGTCGTTATACTGTTTGCCGCAAATAGCGGCTATCTGCAGGATTATAAACTTACGTCTATAAAAAAATATGAAGAAGAACTGCTTTACTATATAGAAAATAATTATCCAGAAATATATTCCGATATCAGAGAAAAAAAATCTATTGACGATACTCTAAAAACAAAGATTTTAACGGCATTGGACAATTTTAAAAAAATTTTCGTAGAAGACTGATAATTTATGCCTAATTTAAAATCTATAAAAAGAAAAATCTCCAGCATTAAAAATACGAGGCAGATTACTAAGGCTATGAAAATGGTTGCCGGTTCAAAGTTCAAAAAAAATCAGGCGGCTATGAACGAATATAAAGCTTATGCATCGATTTACGACAATGTTGTCGATAACATTAAAAACAATAGCGTACTGTGTCTTCATTCTTTTTACGGAAAAAATGAGGGAAATGCCGGCAGAAATATCGGAATAGTAATAATCTCTACAGACAGGGGTCTTTGCGGTTCTTTCAATATAAATCTGTTTAGACTATTTAAAGAAGAAATTAAAAGCAAAGGATTAGATGAAGGCAAAATAAAATTATATGTTCTGGGCAAAAAAGCGTATGATTTTTTTAAAAAAAATAACTATAATATTGTTTTCGGAATGTTATATTCGGACGGCGATTCAATAATGAATATTACGGAGCTTTTATGCGATACCGTTATAAAAGATTTTAAAAATAAGGAGATAGACGGAGTTTATATAATATCGAACCGTTATATTTCTACCATTCAGCAGAGGGCATATTCGGAAAAACTTCTGCCTTTTGAAGCCGCAGACGGGAATAAATCCAGTAAAAGCGGGGGCTATTTAATAGAAGAAACCGTCGATTATGAAAATGAAGTAATCGATAAAATTTTTAATAATTATTTTCGGACTAAAATTTATTATAAAATTTTGGAATCTTTTGCCGGAGAGCAGGCGTCGAGAATGAACGCAATGGATAATGCTACGAGGAATGCAGGAAAATTAATAAATAAACTGACGATAGCTTATAACAAAGCCAGACAGACGGCGGTCACCCTCGAAATTTTAGATATTATAAACGGAGTTAACGCGGTAAAATAAATTTTTAATTTTTAAATTATCGGGAGAATTTATACATGAATGAAGGTTATGTTGCCCAGGTAGTCGGCCCGGTTATAGACGTCAAGTTTGAAAATAAAAAACTGCCGCCTATTTTCAATGCGCTGTATTTGACTAATCCTGCTATAAACGATAAAGAAAACAATTTAGTTTTGGAAGTAACCCAGCATCTGGGCGAAGATATGGTCAGGTGCATAGCTTTAGATTCTACGGACGGCTTGTCGCGCGGAATAAAAGTAACGGATACGGGAAACAAGATAACCGTTCCGGTAGGAAGAGAAGTACTGGGCAGAATATTCAACGTAGTGGGAGAACCGGTCGACGAACTGCCGGAAGCTCATTTTAAATCCAGGCTTCCTATACACAGACCCGCTCCGACTTTTGAAGAACAGTCCACAAACGTGGAAATATTAGAAACCGGCATTAAAGTTATAGACCTGCTGGAGCCATACTTAAAGGGCGGTAAGGCGGGGTTGTTCGGCGGAGCCGGGGTTGGCAAAACAGTTTTAGTCATGGAACTTATTCACAATATCGCAATAGAGCATGGGGGTTTTTCCGTATTTGCAGGCGTCGGAGAAAGAACGAGGGAAGGAACAGACCTTTGGACGGAGATGAAAGAATCGAAAGTTTTGGATAAAGCGGTACTTGTTTACGGACAGATGAACGAACCGCCCGGGGCAAGGGCAAGGGTTGCGCTGTCCGCTCTTACTATGGCCGAATATTTCAGGGACGAAGAAAGACAGGATGTATTAGTTTTTATAGATAATATTTTCAGGTTTGCGCAGGCAAATTCGGAAATAAGCGCGCTTCTCGGAAGAATACCTTCCGCAGTCGGCTACCAACCTACTCTTGCGACGGATATGGGCGAACTTCAGGAAAGAATAACAAGCACAAAAAAAGGCTCTATTACTTCAGTTCAAGCGGTTTACGTTCCGGCGGACGATTTGACCGACCCTGCTCCGGCGACTACCTTTGCCCATTTAGACGCGACTACGGTTCTTTCCAGACAGATAGTCGATCTTGGCATTTACCCGGCGGTTGATCCGCTCGATTCTACGTCAAGGGCGTTAGACGCAAACATTATAGGTGAAGAACATTATGCCGTAGCGAGAAGAGTTCAGGCCGTCCTTCAGAAATATAAAGAACTACAGGATATAATAGCGATCCTCGGCATGGACGAACTTTCGGAAGAAGATAAGCTGATAGTAAACAGGGCAAGAAGAATACAGAGATTTCTTTCCCAGCCTTTTTTTGTAGCGGAAGTTTTTACCGGTTTTCCCGGAAGATACGTACCTTTAAAAGAAACGATACGCGGTTTTAAAGAAATTTTAGACGGCAAACACGATGAACTGCCGGAGCAGGCTTTTTATATGGCCGGCACTATAGACGAAGTAATAGAAAAAGCTAAAGAATTAGGTAAATAAATCTTGTTAAAATTAAAAATAGCGGATAAAAAAAAGCTGATTTTTGAAGGCGAAACGGATTTTTGCGAACTTCCCGCGCAGTCAGGCATAGAAGGGGTTATGCCTAAACACGTTAATTTTATATCTAACTTAGTGAAGGGCTTAATAAAATACAAAACGGACGGAACTATTAAAGAAATTGAAGTTTTAAGCGGCGGATTTGCGGAAGTAAGCAACGATAACGTAAATATTTTATTAGATTCCTGATTGATATTTTGATTTAAAAATATTAATATATTAAACTTATAACAAAAGTTAATCTTAAAAAATAAAATATGATAGACATAAAGCTCATAAGGGAACAGAAAGAATACGTTAAAAAGGAAATGGAAAAACTTTTTGTTTCCGTTCCCATAGACGAAATTTTTGAATTAGACGAAGTTAAAAGGAAACTTTTATACGATTCGGAAAATTTAAGGAATACAAGAAAAACGCTTTCAAAAGAAATAGCTTCGGAAAAAAATGCAGAAGTCGTTTTAATTAAAAAAGAAGAAGTAAAAAAGATAAACGAACTGATTAAAGTTCAAGAAGACGAGTTAAATGCCGTAGAAGAAAGGCTTAATTCGCTTATGCTTAACGTGCCTAATATTCCCGATCCGGAAGTGCCCGTCGGAAAAGACGATTCCGAAAACACTCCCATAGCATATTTTAACGAAAAGAAAAAATTTGAATTTGAACCCAAAACTCATTACGATATCGGCGAAAAAAGAGATTTAATAGACTTCGAAAGGGGAGTTAAAATTTCCGGTACCCGTTTTTACGTTTTAAAAAAGGGATTGGCAAAACTTCAAAGGGCGCTGATTAATTTTATGCTTGATACCCATGTAAATTATCACGATTACGAAGAAGTGTATCCGCCGTTCATGGTAAACGAAGAATGCCTGACCGGAACGGGGCAGCTTCCCAAGTTTTCCGATAATCTTTATAAGGACGAAGATTCAGGAATGTGGTTCGTTCCGACGGCAGAAGTTCCGGTAACAAATATGTATAGGAACGAAATACTGCCGATGGATAAGCTTCCTATAAAACATGCGGCTTATACGGCTTGTTTTAGAAAAGAGCAGCTTTCCGCAGGCAAGGACACCAAGGGTATAAAGCGCGGCCATCAGTTCGACAAGGTCGAACTTGTAAAGATTGTTGCGCCGGAAACTGCAAAGGAAGAATTATCAAGCTTAATAGCCGACGCACAGGACATATTAAACAGATTGGATCTGCCGCACAGGTTAATCAGAATCTGTACCGGAGATTTGAGTTTTACCGCAAGCGAAAAATTCGATATAGAAGTTTATGCACCAGGCATAAACGAGTGGCTTGAAGTCAGTTCATGTTCTAATTTTGGCACTTTTCAGGCAAGACGCGCAAATATAAAATTTAAAAGAGATAACAGCTCCAAAGCGGAATTTGTTTCTACTTTAAACGGTTCAGGACTTGCGCTTCCCAGGGTAATGATAGCGATAATAGAAAATTACCAGACTAAAGACGGTTTTATAAAAGTTCCGGACGTTTTGAAGCCTTATTTTGGAACGGAAGAATTTATTTAAATATGCCGAGCCGTAAGAAGACAATATGGGGAGTTTTGATCGTATTTTTTTCGATTTATTCACTGCTATCTCTTTATTCATACAATATAGTCGAGCAAACCTTTAATTCCTATTCTATTTCTACGGTTCACAAAGCAAATTGGGGGGGCTATTTCGGCGGAGTCCTTTCTAATTTTTTGCTTCAATTATTTGGATTTAATACTTTTTTAATAATTTTTTTTATTTTGTCGGTCGGGGTTGTTTTGCTGTTGAACAAAACTATTGCAAAAAGATTTTATGCAGGAATTTTGCTTTCCGTCTTAGCCTTATCCGTTATGCTTTACCGCTTATTTCCAAAGATATCGTATCACGGCTTTATGATGTCCGGCGGAGGACTTATAGGCAGAGGAATTTACGGCTTTATTTTTAAATTTTTCGGTTTTGCGGGCGCCGTAATAATTATATTCTTGCTTTTTCTGTCGGCATTCTATATTTTTTTTAAGAAAATAGACTTTAAACGTGTCGCTGAATATTATAATAAAATAAATTCCAAGAAAATTAAATTTTCCGACTTTAAATCCTTCCGGTTAAAAATAGCCTCATTTTTTAATTTCATAAAATTAAGGTTTGAAAAAAGAAAGGGGCTTAAAAAGAGACAAAAAAGTTTCGTAATGAATAAAGAATTATTTGGAGGCACAAGGGAAGAGCTTATAAGCGATTTGGAAAAAAAAGAAGAAAAGGCGGAAACGGTTCAGCCTGTACGCATAGAAGAAAAACCGGCGACCTTCGACTTTATAGGCGATAGGGATTCAAAAATACCGCCTATATCTTTAATACAGGAGGACGGGGCTGCAAAAGATTTGCAGAAAGCCGACAAGCAGTCTTTGCTTGTTAATGCAACTCTTATAGAAAAGAAGCTTATGGATTTCGGGGTTAGGGGAAAAGTTACCGGCATAAATCCAGGCCCGGTAATAACAATGTACGAATTTGAACCGGCCAGCGGCATTAAAATCGGAAGAATTTTGACGCTTTCCGAAGATTTGACTATGGCGTTGAAATCTAAACCAGTAAGGATAACCGGAGTAATAGAAGGAAAATCGGCGGTAGGAATCGAAGTTCCAAATAATAAAAGGGAAACCGTATTGTTTTCCGAAATTATCAATTCCAAAGAATTTGCGGATTCAAAGTCTATGCTCACTATAGTACTGGGAAAAGATACAACCGGAAAAATTATTGTGTTTGATTTAGCAAAAGCTCCGCATTTGCTTATAGCCGGAGCTACCGGCGCAGGGAAAAGCGTTTTTATCAATACGCTCATTATGAGCCTTATTTTTAAAGCAACCCACGAAGAACTTAATTTTTTAATGATAGACCCTAAAAGATTAGAACTGGCGCCTTTTGAAAATCTTCCGCATTTAATAAGCGACGTAGTATATGATCCGAAAAAAGCAGGCGTAGCATTAAAGTGGGCTGTTTCCGAAATGGAATCCAGATACAAAAGAATGCAGTCGGAAAAGGTTAAAAACATAGAACAGTTCAACGAAAAATACAGGAAGCAGGGCTTAAAGCCTATGCCTTATTTGGTCGTGATAATAGACGAGTTAAGCGATTTAATGCTTACAAGTCCGAAGGACGTTGAAACGTCTATAATAAGGCTTTCGCAAATGGCAAGGGCATGCGGAATACATTTGGTAATAGCTACGCAAAGGCCTTCCGTAAACGTAGTAACCGGCGTTATTAAAGCAAATATGCCTTCGCGCATATCTTTTTTAGTTTCGTCGAAAGTAGATTCAAGGACGATATTAGATTCAAACGGCGCCGAGGAACTGCTGGGAAACGGAGATATGCTGTTTATGCCGCCTGGACAGGGAAGGCTCATAAGAATTCACGGTTCATATATATCTGAAGACGAAATTAAAAAAGCGATAAAATTTATAGAAGAAAAAAACTTTCCGTCGCAGAAAAACGAAATGCTAATAAATGAGTTTGACAATAACGGTAATTTTGATAGAATAATTACGGACGACCCTGACGACGAGATATATAACGAGGTGCTTAGCCTTGTCCAATCCGAAGAAGAAAGAGAAAATATTTCGATTTCTTACGTCCAGAGAAGATTCAGGATAGGTTTTAACAGAGCGGCCAGAATAATAGAAAAAATGCAGAATGAAGGAATTTTGACTAAAAAAAGGAGACAGGGAAAATGAAAGCCAAATTGTTAAAATTATTTATATTTTTTTTAGTTTTGCAATCTTTTATTACGCTATATTTTACAGGCAAATCTTATGCCGAATCTAATAATACGGTTAATAAAATAGAGGCAAAATATAAAAACGTTTATTCAATAGCGGCATATTTTTATCAAAAGGAAGAGATACCCGGTTATTCTCAAAATATGGCGTTTAAGGGATATTTTTATTATAAAAGACATAAAGGAATGGCATGGATTTATGAATACCCTTTTCATAAAAGGCAGGTTTTAAAAAACGGCAGACTTTATATCGTCAATAAAAATATGAGAAAAGTAACGGTAATAAACGTAAGCGGCGAAAGAGGAGGATTTCCGCCTAACGTCGTAGAAGTAATCGGAAACCTTACCCATTATTTTAAGGTAATAAGCGTATTTAAAAAGTCCTCATTAAACGAAATAATACTTGTTTTAAAACCTATAAAAATGCAGAGGGCTAAAAAAATATACGTCGGTTTCGGTTCCGGAAATTTAAAAATAAAATATTTAAAAATTATTACTTATCAGGGACAGACGATTATTTTTAAATATAAAAACGTTAAATTTAACGGCAGTATAAAAGATAAAATTTTCAGCGTTAATTTTCCGTCGTATTATAAAATAATTAAAGCAAATTAACGAAAATTAAATATCATTTTTAATAATAAAAAAAGGAGAATATCGTGCCTTCTTTCGATATAGCGTCAAAAGCCGATATGCAGGAAGTCGACAATGCAATTAATCAGGCTATAAAAGAAATAACCGGCAGATACGATTTTAAAGGAACCAAAAGCGAAATTAAGCGCCAGGATAACATCATTACTCTTTTGGGCGACGACGATTACAAACTGACCGCCGTTATAGATATATTAAAAGGCAAACTTATAAAACGCGGAGTTTCCGTTAAATTTTTGGATTTTAAGAAAAAAGAGGAAGCGTCCAAAGGAATGATGCGGCAGGAAGTAGAAATTAAAGAAGGAGTCGATAAAGAGTCTTCAAAGAAAATTATACAGGAAATAAAAAAAATAGCGCCCAAAGCAGGAGTTGAAAACCTTAAAGACCATCTGCGCGTCAATTCAAAATCTAAGGACGAGCTTCAAAATATTATTGCCCATTTAAAAGCTTTTCCGATAGATATAGAATTGATATATATTAATTTCAGGGATTAAATTTAATGGTTATTTTTTAAGCAATATCTTTTTTATTGCATATTTTTTATACAAAATATATAAATAATTTTATGATACAGGCTTTAATATAGTTTGATTTGCTTATAAGTTTATTTACGGCATATTTTTTGCTTTAAATTTTAAAAGGGAGGAATAATGAAAAAAATTGAGGCTATATTTAAACCCTTTAAACTCGACGACGTTAAAGAGTCTCTAAGTAAAATAGGAATACAGGGATTGACCGTAACGGAGGTTAAGGGATACGGCAGACAGAAAGGGCATACCGAACTTTACAGGGGAGCCGAATATGTCGTAGATTTTATACCTAAAGTCAAAATAGAAGTCGTAGTTCCCGACGACAGGCTTGCAGTCGTAATAGAGACTATTACGACAAGCGCAAAAACCGGCAGAATAGGAGACGGAAAGATATTCGTATCGTCAGTCGAAGATGCCATAAGAATAAGAACGGGCGAAAGAGGCGACGAAGCGTTATAGTTGTGATAGTGCCGGAATTAAATTCCGGCACTATAATATAATAATAATTAATTTTAATTTTTTGGAGGAGAAATGACCGAAAACGAAGTTATGCAGTTTATTAAAGAGCAGGAGGTGCAGTTCATAGACGTAAAGTTTTGCGACCTTCTGGGGACTTGGCAGCATTTTACGGTACCGGTAAGCGAATTTTCAAAAGATACTTTTAAAGACGGCTTTGGATTTGACGGTTCAAGCATCAGGGGATGGCAGGCGATAGACGCATCCGATATGCTTATGATACCCGACCCTTCCAGTGCCGTTATAGATAACTTTATAGAAGCAAAAACCCTGTCTTTGATATGCAATATAAAGGATCCGGTTACCGGAAAGTTTTACGACAGGGACCCGCGCTATATTGCCAAGAAAGCCGAAGAATACTTAAAATCTACCGGTATCGCCGATACGGCTTATTTCGGACCTGAAGCGGAATTTTTTATTTTCGACGATATAAGATACGACCAGACGTCAAACAGCGGATATTACTATATAGATTCTGAAGAAGGCACTTGGAATACCGGAAGGGACGAAATGCCGAATCTCGGTCATAAACCCAGACATAAAGAAGGTTATTTTCCGGCTTCTCCTATAGACAGCCAGACCGATATCAGAAACGAAATGGCTCTTGAGCTTCAGAACGTAGGAATCAGGGTCGAAGCGGCACACCATGAGGTTGCAACCGGAGGACAGGCTGAAATAGATATGAGATTTAATTCTTTAACCGCTATGGGCGATAATTTTATGTGGTTTAAATACATAATTAAAAACGTCGCAAAAAGATACGATAAGACGGCTACTTTTATGCCTAAACCGCTTTTTGGCGACAACGGTTCGGGTATGCACGTCCACCAGTCTTTATGGAAAAACGGACAGCCCCTTTTCCCCGGAAAAGAATATGCCGGACTTTCCGAACTGGCTCTTTATTATATCGGCGGAATATTGAAACATGCAAAGGCGTTATGCGCATTTACAAATCCTACTACAAATTCCTATAAAAGACTCGTGCCGGGTTTTGAAGCTCCCGTAAATTTTGTCTACTCTTCAAGAAATAGAAGCGCAGCCATAAGAATTCCTATGTATTCCAACTCTCCCAAAGCGAAAAGGATAGAATACAGGACGCCGGACCCGACCGCAAACGGATATATTGCATTTTCTGCGCTTCTTATGGCAGGCTTAGACGGAATTAAAAATAAAATAAAACCAGGTAATCCAGTCGATAAAGACCTGTTTACTCTGTCTAAAAAAGAGCTAAAAAATATTCCGGTAGCCCCAGGCTCTCTTGAAGATGCGCTTAAAGAACTTGATAAAGATCATAAATTTTTACTTGAAGGGGAAGTATTTACGGAAGATTTAATACAGGCATTGATTGAACGCAAAATGGAAAACGACGTAAATCCCGTCCGCATGAGGCCGGTTCCTTACGAATTTGCGCTGTATTATGATGTTTAATAGTTAAAGTAATCAGCGTAAAAAGTTTATTTATTTAGTATAAGGCGAGGCGGGCATAAATTATAAATTTATACCCGCCGCTGTTTTTAAAACGGAATATCGTCGTCCTCGCCCGGCTGGTTTGACGTCCCGCCGGTATTTGCGGAGCCGGCGCCGTAAGAACTGCCGCCGTTTTGTGCCGCATAGCCATAATCGTTTGAGACCTGCCCGTAATCGGCATCTGCCGGTTCAGCGCCGCCGCTGCCGCCTTTTGCGCCGAGCAGAACGATATTGTTAGCGATTACCTCGCTTATATATCCTTTAGTTCCGTCCTGTTTATCGTAAGAACGGTTATTAATTCTGCCTTCTACGAAAACTTGTTTTCCCTTGTTAAGATAGTTTGCAAGAGTTTGAGCTATCTTTCCGAATACTACTACATTGTGCCAAGTAGTTTTTTCCGTTTTATTGCCGGATTTATCGTTATAATACTCCGACGTCGCAATGGAAAACTTTAAAATAGCCAAACCGTCCGGCGTGTACCTTAATTCAGGGTCTTTTCCAAGATTGCCTATAAGCATTACTTTGTTTAAACTTGCCATACAACCTCCAAAATGAATAATTTAATGAAGTTAAAGGATAATAAATAGATAAAATAGATAAAAATTTTAATCCAATATTTTAATGCAATAAAGTTATGATAAATTAAGTAAAGCAATTTGGCAAGTTAAATTTATGTTACATTTTTGTTAAATTTATATTTCGTTTATGTTACGTTTCGGTTACAATTTTTTATTAAGTTATATAATAAATTAATAAATTTTGACTTTTTTTTGTACAATGATATAATTATTTATATAAAACAAAAATAGAATTTTTAAAATAAAATTTTATAGAATGCATATGAAAAATTGCGTATCGATAAAAAACCGCAACGGTGCTTCTCTTCTTGAGGTAATGATAGCTATGGTCATTCTCACCGTCGGGTTTCTGGGAGTAATGGCGCTTTCTATAGACCTTACTAATAACAATGCTACGGCCGGCAAGATAAATACCGCTACGGCTATAGCGCAGGCCGAGGTCAGCCAGCTAAACTGCCTCGGAGTGACCGGAATTAATAATAATTTAACAAACTGGGGCATTTCTGCTCTACCAGGGACTTACACTTACACCGTTTCTCCAGTCGTATTGAATCCCGATTCTAGAAATTCGGTTACATCCTGTATAAATCCAGTTTTAGCAGTAGGAGGTGCGGCGCCGGATTCTCCTGCATCTGCAGGGCTTGGCGTTACTATTCCTTATATCGTCACAATTAATTTAGCATATAATTCAATTTCACCTTCATTAATAAATGCAAAAGTTCAGGTAAGTTGGTATAATGCTTATAATGTTGGGAATGCAGGGAATAATATCGGCGAACATATTATTACATTATATGATACTATCTGATAAGTTATTATGAAAATATTAAGCGGTTTAAAAAAATTAAGATATATCATTAAGTTAAACAGTAAGGGACTGACCGCAGTAGAGCTCATAATTGCTCTTGCTATTTCTCTTATTGTTGTTGCGGCGGCAGGATTTATTTTGCTCACGCAATCCGGCGTTATAAGGCTGAACAGGTCTGTTTCGACCGAACAGCAAAGATTAAATACGGCATTTAATACGGTCAGGTATTCGCTGCGTATGGCCGGATTCGATTATGGACAGAATCTTTTTAATCAATCTGCGTCAATTCCGTCCGTACAAATTCCTTCGTCTGCATCTATTCCTGCCGGTCCTTATAATGTAGAAATAGAAGAATCTAACGGGAATATACTTTCGGTTAGCCCCACTCCGACTTTCGAAGTCATGACAACTTATTATTCGCCGCCTTACTCGCCTTTGTCTCCTAACAATGCAAATGCTTGTACTTTAACGGCTGTTAATGCCGGAGGCAATCCGCCGGGGGGCGCGGCAGAATTTAACGTGTCGCCGCAATGCAATATTAATAACTTTTTTATAGGCGAAAATATACTTGTTTCAACGCCTGCTGGTGCTATAGACGGGGTATGTATAACAAATGTACAGCCGGCTGCCGGTAAGATTCAGATCAATCCCGGAAACGGAGGCGGAGTGTGCTCCGGTAATCCAAACCCGGTCCCCCCCGATAATATATCCGGCGGAACAGTTTTAATGAATTCTTCTACCCAGCAGACGATAGTTCAGGTTTTGTTTTACTGGATACAACCGGCGCCGCCATATATATTTAATGCTCCATATTCTCCTTATAGCGAGCCGGGCGCATTATATGAATGCGATATACAGCCGCCGTATAATCCAACGAATAATATAGCCCCTCCCACCCTTGTTTGCGCTCCTAATACGATTATTAAACTCGACAATTATATAACAGGATTTAGCGTTACGTCGTTAAATCAGTTAAATTCTACGACCCAGCTGAGCTATCTTTATCTTTTATCTATTACGGGGGAATCCGACGTCGCAATATCCGATTCCCCTGCTTACAGCGTGCATACGGCACCAAATGTCGGCACAGGGACAAACGTTTCAAAAACGCTTAGTTCTAATGTTTTTTTAAGGAATGTTTATTACGGCAGTTAATTTTTTGATTATTCGGCGGCAGTTATGAAAAATAGAATTGTAAAAAACAAAGTCAGAAGCAATATAATAAGTAACAATAACGGTATAGCGCTTTTAACGGTAATATTGGTTATCGCAATTCTGGGTATATTGGCGGCGGTAGCTATCGAAACTACCGGCACGGATATTATTAATGCCGGAAACAATATTGTTAATCAGTATACGGTTAATGTATCTAATTCTGCGGCGGATATAATATTGTCTCAAATAGGAACTAATCAAGGCGTAGATGCCGGAGTAGGCATAGCAGGTATGCCTTTGCCGGGATATTATTATTACACCGTAGAGAATCCGGCTGCTCTGTGCAGTCCGCTTAAATTAGCAAACGGCAACCAGACAAACGTAGAAATAAACAACACGTATAATATTTATATGGCTCCCGTTCCTTCAGTTTCAAATGGGATAACCTGTCAGTCTTTATCCTCGAGCAATATAATTCCGGTTACAAATAGTAATATTGTAAACCCGGATAATCTTCCCCAAAACAACGGGCAAATCGGTTTTAGTTATTTTGGCAGTTACGGCAATGCTAAAGGATATGGAAATAATTTTTATTTTTATAAAGGTCAAATAGACGTAATAAGTCAAGATATTATAAACAGCAATAAGCCGTCCGTAACCGCCCATACGGGTATGACGTTTAAGTATGGACCTTTGAATGAGGGTGGTTAGATTTATTTATGATTAAAACAAATTGCAGCTATAAATAATAAGGGCGTATGTATTATTATAATTAAAAGAAGGAGAAAACCATGTTAAAGGTATTTAAAAATAATGTAATGTTATTTTTAAAAGGATTTATTTACCGAATTTTCATATTTGCAATTTTAACTTCGGTATATATGACAGCGATGATATTTAATACTGCTTTTGCGCAAGGTACTCTTATCACAAATAATGCGAATATTTTAATATTTTTAGATACATCAGGCTCTATGATGTGGAATCAGCAGCAAAATTACGGAACAAATGGCCTGTACGATCCTCCGGAAAGCTGGGCGGGAAGCGGCGCTAGTAAAGTATGGGCTCCGGGTTCTAACTCCTTTTTTTCAAAGATTTATAATGCAAAACTTGCGATAGGAGGCGTCGTAAGCAATTTTTCCGATATGAATTTTGCCTTTGCTTCATTTCAACAAAATAGCAACTTCGGGCAGACGAAATACTGTGTATATTCAGACGATGCAACATTTACAAATCCTTCGAATTTACAGCATTATTCTTTAAGTTTAGGAGGTACAGGAACCCCTGATGAATCCGGCGCTTATTATTCAAACATTAGTAAAAAGATTCTGAATAATAATTATCCTTTTGTAGATGTTGAAGGGAGAGGGAAATATTGCGGCTATCCTAAAGGCATGTTCCAAAGCGGAGGCGTAACTTACTATTTTGTGTCATATGATTACAGACGATATATAACGAACTATCTGCCTCCTCGTTCTTCAGTAATTTCGAGTCTTAGTCCATGGTATTTATATTTTCCAGTGCAAAGCGGAGGGACTCTGGGGACGGGAACTGCAAGCGTTAACGTTGCACAGCCTTTTCAAAGCGGAACAATAGTAAATAGCGATATTAATAACCTTTTATGGACAAGTGAGATATACGGAAGCAATAGCTTAAACCCGGCAGATACGCCTATTTCTGGGCTTAAAGCAGGCGGAGGCACGCCTATGTCGGATTCCGTTGCCGATATGTACGAGTTTTTTGACAATGCGATAACAAACAGCAGTAGCAGTTCAAGCAGTTCGGCAAACGAGTGTTTAAGGTATTTTTCGATAATAGTGACGGACGGAGAGGCAAATATGGGATGCGACTGGAATGCGGACGATATTCCTCCGAATATTGTCAACACATCATGCTCTAACGGTAACATTAACGGTATTCCTAGCAATCAAACTCCTTTGGAAGTTTATGATATTTACAATCTCGGTGGTTCAAGTAGCACGCAAAAAATAAAAAAACCGATTGTAACCTATATGGTCGGTTTTGGCTACAGTCCGACCAATCCTACCAGTTATCTTCAAGAAATGGCAGACGCGGGTGCTGGCATAGACCCTAATGAATATTATACCGTATCTAGCGGCGGAGCGACGCCGACGTTAAATTTTGCGGCAAAGCAGGGTACAACGCCGGACACGCTCAATATAGGTTCGAATCCTACTACAAACGGCATTATTGTAGGAGACACCGTTTCGGACAACGGCGATACCAGCGTAACCTGCGAAGCCGATAATAACTATAGCATGACGTATAATAGTCCGAGCGACTGCGCTACCGTAACAAGTATTTACGATAATTCAGGAACTTCTACCACCATAACTCTTTCTAACTCTTTAAATACGTTATCTAACGGCATAACCGTTTCCGGCACCGTTTACCTTGCTAACAATTATTCGGTTTTAGTGCAGTATCTCACCAATATATTAAAACAAATCCAGTCTCAAACAGAATCTTTCACGTCTCCGGTAATACATCAGGTTTACGGTTCGAATAACGATGTGTATTACGCTAATTTTACGCCGTCTATGCCTCACCGCTTATGGGGCGAAGGCAATTTATTCGAATTCGAGCTTAATTCATCCGGCGAGCTTGTCGGTCCAAACGGCGTCGTCGCCGAAACATGTTCGAATCCAAATGATACCATTGCAACTTGTCCTGTAGGGGATATAGAAGTAAATACCGGCGATTCAATATGGTCGGCGGGAGAGCAATTAACGGGTAATTCAAATAGAAATATTTTAACTTCGGAATTAGATTCGAGCAACGGGCAGACCTCCCCGCTGGCTTTTAATACGTCAGAATCTTCTGCGTTGGCAACATTAATGGGAACGACTACGGCAAACGCAACAGATAATGTAATCCCGTTTGTTTTGAATCCTGGCGCAAATCTTGGAAGTCCATATACCGACTGGAAATTAGGAGCGATTTATCATTCCGACCCTGTTTTTATAGGGTCGCCTTCGGTCTTTCCATATTTTTCGGTTCCATCGTATCAGGCTTTTGCAAATAGTAACAGCGGACGTACTCCTGTTCTTGTAGTCGGAGCAAACGACGGAATGCTGCATGGATTTAATGCGAATAACGGACAGGAAATTTTTGGTTATATTCCTCCCAATTTGTTGACGGAACTTCCTCAGTGGTATGCCAA
Source organism: Candidatus Acidulodesulfobacterium acidiphilum (assembly GCA_008534395.1). Lineage (NCBI taxonomy): Bacteria > Candidatus Acidulodesulfobacteriota > Candidatus Acidulidesulfobacterales > Candidatus Acidulidesulfobacteraceae > Candidatus Acidulidesulfobacterium > Candidatus Acidulidesulfobacterium acidiphilum. The sequence goes on along the minus strand of SHMQ01000001.1, from coordinate 65,910 downwards.
TTCTTTAAGTTCCTCTACGCCTTTTTTTGTAGATTCTACGCCTTCCGTTTCCGACGTATATTTCAATAATCTTTTTGTCGTTAACGGAGTTCTTAGCTCTAACAGTGCAAATAGTTCTAACAGCGCATTTATTAATGACAGCTGGCATACAATCTTAATAGGCGGAGAAAGAAACGGCGGAATGAGTTATTATGCCTTAGGCCTTACAAATCCTTCAGGCAGTAGTTATCCTGACCCGTTATGGGATTTTTCCGACGCTTACTCTTCTTCCAGCAATCCTGACGGCAATATGGGATATACGTGGTCAAAGCCTGTAATATCGTATGTATGCCTGCCTTATTCTACTTCCACGAACGGGATTTGCGCAAATAATCCTTTAAATGACCCCGAATATGCTAAAATATATGCGGGGTTTACAGGCGGCGGCTATTATACTTCTACTTCGACTTCGGCGGGTAATGCTGTTTATGCTCTTTATGCATCGCCAAATCCAGTTAATATTTCTTCTACGACGACACCAAATTATGCCTATGAGCAGGTATTATGGAAATTCGACAGTGCAGATGATGCCAATATGAAATATTCGATACCTTCAGCTGTTTCGCCTATTTTTAGTCCTAACGGCAGGATTGAAGCCTTTTATGTAGGGGATTTAGGAGGACAGATGTGGGCTTTCGATATTCCAGATTATACTATGCCGTATGCTTCCAGCGGGAAATCAAACTGGACAGGATGCAGAATTTTTGCTTCCAATTCACCACTTAATATTTTTTATCCGCCGGCGACCACAAATGATGTTTCTAATAATTTTTGGCTTTTTTTTGGAACCGGCAATAGGGCAGATTTAAATAACACTACAAGTGCAAATACGAATGAACTTATAGGCATAGATACCGGACAAACCACTGTAACCCCGGTCGGCACATGTCCGTCGGGTGCTCCTTATTCGGAAACTAACCTTTATAATGCAACTAATACAAGCGAAACCGTGACCAAAACAACTACAAATTCAAGTGGAACTAGTACTACAACAACAAATTTATCGGTAATTTCTAACGGAGATGTCGGATGGGTAATAGATTTGCCTCACACCAATGAAAGAGTCGTATCTTCCCCTGTAGTTTATGATAATATCGTATATTTTACTACATATGCTCCATCCTCTACATCTTGCGGACAGGGCACGGGTCGGCTTTATGCCGTTTATTATACTAACGGGGGAAGCGCAATCGAAAGCAACGGAACTATTTCGGAACCGATAACCGGCTCCGGTTCAACTCCTACTTCATCTACGGAACAATCTATCAACCTTGGAGAAGGAGTGCCTTCGGCTCCGGTTATATCTGGCAATACTCTTATCGTGACAACTTCCACAGGGAAAGTTATTACGGAGTATGTTCCAGGTCCTGTTGCCAACATTACGCCGACATCATGGTTCGGGTTACCGTAAATATTTATTTAGAAGAGTGGAATATTAGAACGTGTTCCTGCTTTTGCAGGAACGGCGGTTTATAAGGTATAATTTTTAATTAATAAGGAAGGAGTAAGATGATGATATTTGGGGAAAAAAGATTTTTAATAAGACTATTTGTTATTGCATTTATAACATTAAGTATTCCCACAACCGTTTTAGGCGCTAACCGGTTGTCAATGAAGTCAAAACCCGTATTGATTTTAGCAACCGGTACTGTAATAGTAAAACCGGCTTATGGGACATATTCTTTTGCCGGTACGATTAAAAATATAAGCAGTTCGTCCATAACACTGTATAATGGTGCAACCTGCATTATTACGGGTTCAACCGTATGCAAAGCCCCTATGTCCGACGGAAGCACGATGAATATGCAAACCGTTTCCTGCTCGTCTTTTACCAAGGGTGAAACGGTTAAAATTTTAGCCGTTAAGAATTCAAGCGGGGAGCTTGTCGCAACCGAAATTCATGAAGCATTATTCTAACAATAAACCTATCTTTAGTACAAATGGAGGGTTATTTAGTTTTTATACGAAAGAGCATGATAACGGATTTTCTTTTAAGTTTATATTTTTGGGCAGTTATAACCATGCTCACGATGATTTCAGGGATATTAGCCGTTATAGTTTCGTCTTTTAGCGAAGATACCTCACAGAGTATTGCAAAATTATGGGCAAAAGTTATATTAAAAGCCTGCATGATAAAGGTTGACGTCACAGGCGCCGAAAATATATCTTCGCAGAAATCTTATATTATTACGCCTAACCACCAGAGTTATTTCGACATATTCGTTTTACTAGCTTCGCTCGATTTAAATTTTAAATTTATTGCAAAAGCATCGCTTTTTAAAATACCTTTCCTCGGTTGGGCTATGAAAAGACTCGGATATATTGCTATAGACAGGGAAAATTTAAGAAGAGCGCTAAAAAGCGTTAAAAAATCTACCGAACTCATTAAAAACAAAACCTCCATACTCATTTTTCCCGAAGGTACAAGGTCTTTGGACGGAAAACTTTTAAGTTTTAAAAAAGGCGGGCTCAATATGTTTTTGAAACAGGGCAATCCGACCGTTCTTCCAGTCGTTATTAAAGGTACGGTAAATATTTTAAGGAAAAACAGCCTTACAATCCATCCCGGACAAAAAGTCGAACTTCATATTTTAAAGCCTATTGAAGCATCCGAAAAGAAAAAGAATTTTACGTCCGGCAAAGAAGACGATATAATCAAAACGATAGAAGACGAAATACTAGAGGTCTTGAATAAAAAAGCATCAGATGATAAAATTAACGACGTTGTAAATTAATTAACTAATAAAAAAAATAAAAATATAAAAATAAATGCCTAAGTTAAAAGTAATACCTCTCGGCGGACTCGGCGAAATAGGTCTCAATATGATGGTTTACGAGACCGAAAAAGACATTATAATAGTAGATTCCGGAATTATGTTTCCGGAGGATTACATGCTGGGAATAGACATGGTAATTCCCGACATAAGATATTTATACGACCCCGAAAAAAAGAAAAAAATTAGAGGAATCGTTCTTACCCACGGGCACGAAGACCATATAGGCGCCATACCGTATGTGTTAAGGGAGTTTAACATTCCGATATTCGGCACGCCCTTTACTCTTGGAATACTTGAAGAAAAACTAAAAGAACACGACCTGCCTTTTAAAGTATCTCTTTTCACCGTCAAAACCGGAAATACGATTACTCTCGGCGATTTTGAAATAGAATTTATAAGGGTAGCGCATTCTATAATAGACGGAGCAAGCCTTGCAATAAAAACTCCTGTAGGAACCATTATACATACGGGTGATTTTAAATTAGACCAGACGCTCGAAAAAGATGCCGCAACGGATATTAACAGGCTTGCATATTACGGGGATAGAGGCGTTTTAGCATTATTTTCGGATTCTACCAATATAGAAAAAGAGGGATTTACGATATCGGAAAACGATATAAAAAAAACTTTCAGAAATATTTTCAGGGATAACGAAACCAGAATTATAGTAGCTCTTTTTGCCTCCAATATTCACAGAATTTCGGAACTGCTTTCGCTTGCCGCCGAGTTTAATAAAAAGGTTATATTCAGCGGAAGAAGCCTTATGACGTACACGAAGGTAGCCAGAAAATTGGGCTATTTAAGCATTCCCGAAGATATTTTAATAGACGAAGAAACTATCGGCTATTACAAGCCGGAAGAACTTTTAATACTGACGACCGGAACGCAAGGCGAAGCAATGTCTGCGCTGTCCAGAATTTCGGTCGACGACCATAAGTATGTTAAAATTAAGCCTAACGACCTTGTTTTAATGTCTTCTAAGTTTATTCCCGGAAACGAAAAAGCTATATCCAAAATAATAAATAATCTTTATAAAAGAGGAGCCGAAGTTTATTACGAAAACATATCGGAGATACATGTATCCGGGCATGCCAGCAAAGAAGAACTTAAATTTATGATAAATATAGTGAAACCTAAATATTTTATTCCGGTACACGGAGAATTAAAACATCTTTATCAGCATAAAAAACTTGCCGTAAATTCAGGGATTTCGCCATCGAATGTTTTTGTCCTCGAAAACGGAAACAGTCTTGAATTTAATGAAGGATCTGAATGTATGAGAGGCGCAGATGTTTATTCCGGCAGAATTTTCGTGGACGGCAAAGGAATCGGCGACGTCGGCGCACATACTCTTAAAGAGCGGGCGCATCTTTCCGAAAACGGAATGATTATAGTACAGCTTGTAGTGGATTCCAAAACGTCCAATATAATTTCCGGTCCTGATATCGTTTCCAAAGGTTTCGTTTTTGAAGACTACTTTAAGGAATTAAACGAAATTCTTCATAAATTAGTCATGAACGTTATAGAAGAAAATCAAAAAAGAGAAAAAGAAAACGTCGATTGGGTAAAAGTTAAAGACGATATTAGAAAGGCCTTGAAAAAATATTTAAATAAAAATATCGACAGGCATCCTTTTATCTTCCCTATGATTACAGAGATTTAATTTGTTTCGGATTAAATATTTCCATTTTAATGTGGTATAATCTATTTAAAAGTTAATAATTATTAAAGATAATTATTAAATATTCCGTTTAATAAATAGATAACTTACGGAGGTGATAAAAAATGGCATGCGCATCCAAAAAAGCCGCTTCTACATCTAAAAGCAAACCTGCAAAATCAAAAAGCAAATAACATAACTTTTGCGATTTTTGCTTTTAAGCCGTACGGCGGATACCGGCAATACGTTTTTATTATATATATGAAAAAATTAAAACGTATTGCCGTTTTTATTATTAATCGTTGTCTTTGCCGTTTTCTTCTTTAGTTACGCTCTTTTCTGCGTTGGTTCTGCGCTCTTTTGTTTTTGCGATTCTGTCGTCAATTCTTTTGACGAAACCGTTGAAAACTCCTTCGATAGCAAATATAAATTCTTTATTTGCATTGCCGAGATGCTCTACGACGTCGACCGGAATTCTGTCGTAAATTCCATCGACTATTTTATGCCTGAATTCAGACCTTTTTTCCCAGAAAGATTTTTCGTCTTTTGAAAGCATTTTAACCTCCTTATTTCGATACGTTTAATTATACTTATATAAATATTATAAACCTAATCTGACTAAAATTCAAATTGCATAACGGATTATAAAATTAAAATAAAAGGATTTATAAATTAAACGTATTTTTTACCTATTTCGTAACCTAATTTTTCGGAAATCTTATTGCTTGCTTCTATGGTCAGCGGAATAAACATATTTTTTAGTTTTTCGGGCGTAGTTCTTATTACCGGAGCGGAAATAGATATTCCGCCTATTATATGGGTGGTATAATCTCTCAGGGGAGCGCCGATGCAGATAATGCCTTCGTCAAGCTCTTCGTTGTCTATGGCGTAACCTTGAACCTTTACTTTTTCTAATTCTTTGAACAGTTTTTCTTTATCGGTTATAGTATTTTTAGTAAAAGCTTTAAGTTTTTCGGGTAAAATTTTTTCTATATTTTCTCTCGACTCAAAAGCTATTTGACATTTGCCTATAGCCGAAGCGTAAACTGGAAGCATATTGCCTACCCTTGATGCTACCCTTAAAACCTGATCTGCTTCTACTATATCGAGATAAATAAGATTTTTTTCCCTTATTACCCCTACGTAAGCAGATTCTTTTATTTTATCGACCAATTCTTTCATTACCGGTTTTGCTATGCTCAAAAGTCTAAGGTGATTAATGAACGACTGGCCTAACTCTAAGCTTTTAAGACCTAAACGGTAATTTTCGGTGAACGGGTCCTGTTCTATATAGCCCATATATTCTAAAGTAGCAAGGAGCCTGAAAATTTTATTTTTGTGGAGTTTTAGGATTTTACTCAGTTCGCTTACTCCGAGTTCGGACTTATCTCCTTTAAATGCTTCTAATAAATCTAAAGAGTTTAAAACCGTTTTAATGAGATAATTTGTTTTATCCTTTTTTTTGATAGTTTTTTCCATATCCTTTTTATTTTTATTAAGCATATTTGCACCTTTAATCTTTTAACAAATTTTATTTTTAAAAATTTAAACTTGAAATTAATTTTACATAAATAAAAAATAAAATGCAATTTTAAAATATATATCTAGGAAATAATTTAAAAATTTGATGTATAATTAATATAGGATAATTAGTTTAAGACGCTATGATATAATAGTAATCGGTTAAAATTAAATTATAAATTAATTGATAATTAATTAAAAATGAACGCTATCAGGCTTTACCATAAATTGGAATCCGACGATTTTGTGCAATGTCTTATATGCGCCCATAAATGTAAAATTAAAAAAGGCATGACGGGCGTTTGCAAAACAATCGCAAACATAGGCGGCGTTCTATACACTATAAATTACGGTATCTTAGTAGCAAAGAGCGTAGACCCGGTAGAAAAAAAACCGCTTTTTCATTTTATGCCGGGAACGGGTTCTTATTCAATCGCTTCCCCAGGATGCAACTTCAGGTGTTTAGGCTGTCAGAACGCAGACATATCTCAAACATACAGGGACGAAAATTTTGAGCAGTATCTTGAATATTTTAAAAGCCTGGAAAAAACGCCGCCCGAAGACGTCGTAGAAAATGCATTAAAAGCAAACTGCAAATCGATTTCATACACCTATACCGACCCCGCTGTTTTTTTCGATTATAGTTTAGACGTCATGGAGATAGCTCATAAAAAAGGATTAAAAAATATTTTCGTTACCAACGGATATTATACGGAAGAATCCATAAATGCGGCAAAAGGACTTTTAGATGCCGCAAACGTCGATATTAAATTTTTTAACGATACGAGCTACAGGAGAATATGCGGCGGAAGACTTGAGCCGGTGCTTGAATCGGTAAAACTGTTTCATAAAAACGGCGTGCATTTAGAGCTGACTACCCTTTTAATAGACGAATACAATAACAATGATGAAGAAATTAAAAAAATAGCGGATTTTATAGTTTCGGTAGATAAAAATCTGCCGTGGCATATTTCGCGGTTTTTCCCTTTATACAAGATGCAGGACGGACGCGTAACCGAGGAAGAAACGATAATAAATGCCTATAATATCGGTAAGTCGGCAGGATTGAGTTATATTTATGCCGGAAATATACGTTTGAACGGCTATGAAGATACGTCCTGTCCTTCCTGCGGAAAACTTTTAATAAAGAGGCAGGGTTATAATATTCTGGAAAATAACGTGATTAAAGCGGCCGACGAAGCGGGCGAAGGAAAATGCAAATTCTGCGGATATAAAATTTACGGCGTATTTTAATATAAAATTATCTTTAATATAAAATTTTCTTGAATTAAAGTACCGCAATATTATATAATCTATTTTGTAAATATTATTCAGCTATTCATTCCAAGAAATTTAAATTGGGGGATCGTCTAGCGGCAGGACCTGGGACTCTGACTCCCATTACGGAGGTTCGAATCCTTCTCCCCCAGCCATTTAAAAACCGCAGTAAATAAGGCATTTCAGACAATATCCTACCTTGACGTAATTTCTAAATCAACCGATTTTAATATTCTTTACGGCAAGATATTCAATACGGAAAAGATAATCGTTTTATTTTTTCAAAAAATTAGTTCTTTTAATTAAAAATTTGATATTATATATTATTGGTAAAGTAATATAAGTCAGTCCGACCGACAATCGCATATATTAATATAGGAATAGGATAGATATGATTAAAAAGCAAATAAAAATATTAATACTTTCGCTTGTCATATTTTCCGCAAACTCTGTTTGCGCTTTTTCCGTCCTAAGCCCGCCCTACAACCAGTCCGACCATAATTTTAATAAACTTGCGATGCGGGTGTATAATACCGGCAGTCCTTATACTTATGTCAGCGGAGCTTATACCTATAACGCTTTGCCTTTAACTACGACTATGTCGGGCTGTAAACTCATAAGCATTATAAGACGCACGCAGGGCTTTCCGAAACCTGCATATTGGGCTGTCGAAAATTACAAGATATGCGGCGGTAATATCGCAGAGGTTAAAAACACCAATATGGCTGGCTGGGATAATTTGCCAAAAGGTATTAAACCTGTTATCAATAATACTATCCAACAGGCAAGACAATACGGCAAAGCGACCGCTAATTATTACGGATACAGAATAATAGCAAAGACTGGAGCTTACGTCGGGACGGTATTTGTATATGTGCTTAACGGGATAAAGTTAGAAGAGATGATGAGGTTTTAAAAAAATAAGTAAAACTTATAAATGACAACATAAAAAGATTTATTATGTTTAGGTTTAAAATATTATAAAATAAATTAATCTACCCTCTTATCGCCTTTATTGAAAAGTGAGCCGATTCCGCGCGGCGGAGTCCGTAAGCGGCTTCAAGACCCAACAAATATTTCATAAATTAAAATATGCTATAATAAAATTATGGAAAAGGCATTAGATAAAAACCTTGAAATCGCAAAAAAAATAATTATGGAAGAAGTCGAAAAAGCCGGCTATGAGGTGGAGAGGATAATTTTATTCGGTTCAAGGGCAAGAGGGGATTATAAAGAAGGCAGTGATTGGGATTTTTTTGTAGTAATTGATAAAAATATATTTAAAGAAGATATGAAAATGATTTTGCGCAATATTCGTAGAAGAATGGCTGTTAATAACATATCGAACGATATTGTTATTAAATCTAAAGATATATATAAAAATCAAAAAAACGATACAGGATTTTTATCGTATTACGTTAATAAAGAAGGCGTAAATATATGAAAGAATCCGTTGTCGTTTTATTAAAAAAAGCTGAAAACGATTTAAAAGATGCTAAAATATTATATAATAGCAATGAAGCATCCGCAGAAGGAATTTGTTTTCACTGTCAACAGGCGGTTGAAAAATTTTTAAAAACTTACTTGGTTTATAACAATAAAGAAATTAATAAAACGCATGATATATCGGAATTATTACAAGCCTGCAAAAATATAGATAATGCTTTTAGCGAACTTGAAAGATTAAATATAGACGATATAACAAATTATGCGGTTATAGTTAGATATGATGATATTATAGAACCGTCTAAGAAAGATGCAGAAGAAGCTATTGCCATAGCCGAATATGTAAAATTATTTGCTTTAAAAAAAATAAATATAAAATAGAATAAGTTTTGACAAAATAATTTTTGAAAAAATTAACATTGAAATAAATTCTGAGTTTAGGTCTAAAGATATAAGCGAAGGGTTAAGTGTGGATATTTCTTTACAGGTCTTTAGTCAACAGGACTCATGCAAAGCAATTAATTATTTTTCGGGAATAGAAGCATATGAACGAAAAAATCAGTAAAATAAATTATTTTTATGACTCTCTTTTCCAGTAAACCCTTAACAATAAATCTCTTTCGGAAAATGAATAATCTACTTCGCCTTTATATGCTTTTTCTATGTTCCTTCCGATTCTTTGGGCAAGGTCTTCGCTTGTAGTATATATTGTAATAGTTTTTTCTTTTTCGTTTTCTTCAATATTTTCGATTTTTTCCAAAGGGTCTATATAATCCGCTTTTTCTGCAGTATTATTTATAAGATTTAAAATATCGCTTTTATGTTCGAATAAAAAACCGCCGCTTAATTCGACGACTCCATTGTAAAATTTTGTTTTTATTTTTAAACATGCCGGGCAAATAGTATAATTTATATTTTCTTTCTTCTTTAAGGCAGATTTATAAAGTTCTTCGTCTTTTACCCATCTTTTATTATGATAAATATTATGACAACTTTTGCATACGGACATATTTTTATAAGACAAATTGTTTTTATAGGCATCGGATTCGTCGCTTGCCGAATGTTTTTTTATATTCGCAGGATTCCATCTCTTTTCATCCGTCATTTTATTTACCCCCTTTTAATCCTTACAACCTAAAATTAATAATATAGTTATGCTTGATGTTCTATCTTTGTTTTAATTATACCATATGAAACATTTTTTTGTCCGCTTAAGGCAAAAACATATTAAATAAAAAAGGGCAGAACAACAATATGCTTATTTATATCGTTTATAAACGCAACTCCAAATTATTATATAATTGTATTATCTCGTATGATTATCTCATAATAAAATTTATTCATAGATTTATTGCAGGCAATTTAAAATTCCGTGTAACTAAGTGAAATCTAATTTGACTTTTTTGATAAACCGGATATTATTAAATTAAGAGAAGCATTTAATAAACTATCCTTTTTAAATGTTTAAAAATAGAAAAGAAGCTGGAGAAAAACTTGCTCTAGCATTAGGAAAATATAAAGGCGAAGATGTAACCGTAATTGCCCTTCCGAAAGGGGGAATTGAGGTTGCTTTTGAAGTTGCAAAATATTTAAATGCGGAATTTTCGATTATCATCGTGAGAAAACTGCCTTTTCCCGATAATACCGAAGCCGGTTTCGGCGCAGTGGCGGAAGACGGAAGTATTTATATAAACAGACAGTCGTCATGGTATCTTTCCGAAAAAGAAATAAACGGCATAATATCCGCCCAAAAAAATGAAATCAAAAGAAGGATTCTTGTTTTAAGAAAAGGGAAACCGCTCCCTAATCTTGCCGATAAAACGGTTATTCTTATAGACGATGGAATTGCCGGAGGTTCAACAATCAGAGCGGCGATAATGTTGTGCAAAAAACAGCGGGTTAAAAAGATAGTAGTAGCCGTTCCGGTTGCGGGCAGGGATATTGCCGTGCAGATAAGTAAATTAGCCGATGAAACGGTAGTTCTAGAGATGCCGTACGATTTTCATGCCGTTGCCCAGGTTTATGAGAATTGGTACGATGTTTCAGATGAAGAGGCTTTGGAAATAATGGGGCGTATCGGCTATAATTAATAAATTATGCGGGATATTATATTCCGCAAATCCGCTTTATTTCTTCAGATATTCTATTATTTCTATAATAATTCCGTCGGGATCGTTGAGAAAGGCGATTTTCATGCTTTTGTCCATAGAAAGAAAAGGTTCTCTGGAAAAGGTTACGCCGGCTTCTTTTATTTTTTTTGCGTCTTCGTCTATGTTTTCGGATTGAAAAGCGAGATGAGCAAAAGAATTTTCACAATCGTTAAGAGGTTTCGGATTGTCGTCGGCGATAAGTTCTATTTCAAAGTCAGCATTCCGGCTTTTGAGAAAAACTAAAGTGGTTTTATGTGCCTCTATATATCTTTTTTCCCTAACGGCAAATCCAAAAACTTTAACGTAAAAATCTAGCGATTTATTGAGATCGCGAGTTCTTATGGCGGAATGTATTAATTTCATATTATTATTATAATTTATATACTTTTTATTTTCAACGCAATTTCCTGCAATTTCTTTCAATGCGGCATTTCTTGAGGCATTTATAAAAATCTTCACAAATAAAACCTTAAGTGTTATAATAATTAAAATTAAATTTAAACGGGGGTAAATTTATGAAAAGTTTTAAGTTATCAGCTATTGCGGCATTGTTTTCTATTTTTGCAATATCTTTTTTTTCTGGAATATCATATGCAAGACATTACTACTGTCCGCTCGGATATTCGTTTAATCCTAAACTTCAGCTTTGCGTTGGTAAAGGAAGTCTAAAAGGATATAATGCGCTTCCGCAAACTAAAGTTAATAAATTCGAAGGTAAACAGCACATATATATTTGCCCGGATAAATATACTTACGATAAAAAATTACAATTATGTAAAGGCGAAGGTTCTTTGAAAGGAAGCACCGCTCAACCGACGGTTAAAACTTTGAGAGCCGCCGTAAAAGTGTCGGAAAAATTAAATAAAAAAAATAAATCTGCAAAAAATTAGTTTAAAATAATACAAAATTACTTTAATTTAGAATAGCTTAAAAAATCAAATTATTATGAATATTGCCGTAATATTAAGGTCAAGGGAAATGTACGATATTTTAAAGCCTTTCCTTGCGGAACATAATGTGCGGCATTATTCAAATAAAGAAGATTTTTTAAGCTGGATTAAGAAGTCCGGCGACGCTAAAGACTCAGAAAATTTGACTTTAATAGTTAATGCGGGAATTCCTATCGGAGAAGACGTTTTATCTTTTCCAAATATAAAAATTATCCAGCAGTTCGGCATAGGATACGAAAACGTCGATATAAATTATGCATCAAAGAAAGGCGTTTTAGTGTTTAACGTGCCGACTGCCGGTACTTTTAACGCCGTTTCGGTCGCAGAATTATCGCTGTTTTTTATTTTAGCCTTAGCAAGGGATTACAACGGATGCGTCGATTCTATAAATCACGCTATTGCAAATCGTCCTATAGGCGGCAGTATTACCAACAAGAAATTTGCAATAGTCGGATTGGGCGGTATAGGGCAGGAATTAATAAAGATTTTAAAACCTTTTAATCCTGAAATTTATGGTTTGAAGCACAGCAAGCCTGAAGCCGGCTATGCGGAAAAACTCGGTATTAAGTTTGCAGGTACCGTAGACGAAGATTTTAAAAAAGTTGTACCGTCGGCAGATTATATAGTACTTGCAGTTCCGCTTGAAAAAAATACGGAAAATTTAATCAACGACGAAACGGTAGGCTTCATGAAAACAGGTGCATGCATAGTAAACGTCGGAAGGGCGGGATTAATAAATAAAGATTCTTTGATAAAAGGGCTGAAAAGCGGAAAAATTAAAGGGGCCGGTCTTGACGTATTCTGGAAAGAGCCTGTTCATATAAGCGACGAAATTTTTCATTTTAACGTTATAGCTACTCCTCATATAGGCGGAGCGACTTTTGAATCTATTGCGGATATTTCTCGCATATGCGCCCAAAATATAAAAGGTTGGATAGATAACGGAGATTTAATCAACTGCGTAAATAAAGACTTAATAACTGAAATTTAATTTGCTGTCATTATCGCTTTCGCGATATTTACGTCCGCGTTTATCAAAGCATGTCTTTGATGCGGACGGAAATGGACAGATTATAGGGACTATTACTATTATGGAATATAAAGACACGCTGAATTTGCCGAAAACCGATTTTCCGATGAAGGCTAATTTAAAAGCTACGGAAGAAAAATTCCTTAAAGAATGGGAGGAAAGCGGACTTTATAGAAACATAACGGAGAAAACGAAAAGCAGGCATAAAACTTTTATCCTTCATGACGGACCTCCTTACGCAAACGGGCACATTCATCTTGGAACCGCTTTAAATAAAATATTAAAGGATATTATAGTCAGGTTTAAACTGATGTCCGGCTACCGTACTCCTTTTATTCCGGGTTGGGACTGTCACGGACTGCCCATAGAACATAACGTAGATAAGACTTTAAAATCTAAAGACTCTATCTCGAAAAGCGAAAAGAGAAAACTTTGCAGAGAGTATGCGGCAAAGTTTGTCGATATTCAGAAGCAGGAATTTAAAAGGCTTGGAAGCATAGGAAGATACGACGACCCTTACCTGACTATGAATTATGCCTATGAAGCCAATACGGTTAGAAAACTTGCCGATTTCATAAAAAACGGCGGGCTTTACAGAGCAAACAAACCTATATACTGGTGTTCGTCCTGCAAAACCGCTCTTGCGGAAGCCGAAGTAGAATATGCCGAAAAATCTTCGCCGTCTATTTTCGTAAAGTTCAGGATTAATTCCGATATTTCCGAAATATTAGGCAGCTTTAAAACCGGCGGCAAAGACGTTTTTGCGGTAATATGGACTACCACGCCTTGGACATTGCCTTCTAATCTTGCGATATCCGTGCACCCCGATTTTGAATATGTTTTCGTCGATAAAGGCGATGAAATTTTCATTCTAGAGGAAAGCCTTGCCGAAGAATTAATGAAAAAATTCGGATACGGCGATTTTAAAATTATAGCTAAAACAAACGGCAAAAATCTTGAAAATAAAAAAGCCAGACATCCTTTTATAGACAGAGATTCACTGCTTATACTAGGTACGCACGTTAAAAAAGACGCCGGAACCGGCTTAGTGCATACAGCGCCAGGCCACGGCGACGACGATTATGCCGTAGGACTTAAGTATAACCTCCCGGCTTATGCTCCTATAAACAACGAAGGCAGGTTTTTATCCGAGGTAGAAACGTTTGCGGGAATGCACGTATTTGAGTCCAACCCTCATGTCGTAGAAAAACTTAAGGAAGTCGGAGCGTTAGTTCTGGAAGAAAAAATAGATCATTCCTATCCCCATTGCTGGAGATGCAAAAAACCGGTAATTTTAAGATCTACCAAGCAGTGGTTTGTTTCTATGGAAATAAATAATTTAAGAAAAAGATCGTTGGAAGAGATAGAAAAAGTAAAGTGGATACCGAAGTGGGGCATAGACAGAATTTCGGGCATGCTTGAAACAAGACCCGACTGGTGCGTTTCGAGGCAGAGGTCGTGGGGCGTGCCTATAACTGCATTTTATTGCAAAAATTGCGGCGAAGCATATATAGATTACGACCTTACGCTTAAAATAGCCGGAGAATTCGATAAATACGGCGCAGACGTATGGTTTGACAAGCCCGCCGAATATTTTATAAATTTAAGCGAAAAAGAAGTTAAATGCGAAAAATGCGGTTCAAAAGATTTTGAAAAAGAAGAAGATATATTGGATGTATGGTTTGACAGCGGCGTCAGTTATTACTGCGTTCTTAAAAACGACGAAGAGATTAAAACCGTCGGATTTCCGGCAGATTTATATCTTGAGGGGTCGGACCAGCACAGGGGATGGTTTCATTCAAGCCTTTTAATAGGGGTGGGGACCGACGACGGAGCTCCCTATAAAACGGTTTTGACTCACGGTTTCGTCGTTGACAGTTCAGGGAAAAAAATGTCTAAGTCCCTTGGAAACGTCATCAGCCCCGATGAAATAATCAATAAATACGGAGCCGATATTTTGAGATTATGGGCGGCGTCCGAGGATTACAAAAACGATATGAGAATATCGCAGGAAATAATACTCAGGCTTTCCGAAGGATACAGAAAGATAAGGAACACCTTGCGTTTTATGCTGGGCAATATATACGATTTTCAAGAAACGGAGAATTCAGTAAAATACGAAAATTTATCGGAATTGGATAAATACGCGCTGCACAGGATTACCCTTATTTCGCAGGATATTTTAAGGTATTACGAAAATTACGATTTTCATCTCGTTTATCAGGGTATTTATAAATTTCTTATAGAATTTTCCTCTTTTTATTTAGATATAGTAAAAGATATGCTGTACGTCGAAGGGAAAGATTCGCTAAAAAGGCGTTCCGTTCAAACCGTATTGAATTATGCCTTAAACGCGTTTATTAAATTCCTTGCGCCTATTATACCGTTTACGGCTTCTGAAACCTGGGGATATTTTAAAAGGTCTTTAAAACCTGAAAGCTTATTTTTTGAAAATTTTGACGAACCCGACGAAAATTTACAAAATTTTGATATCGAAGAAAAATTCGATAAATTAATAGAAATAAGAAATATAGTTTTATCCGCATTAGAAAAAGCAAGGGATAAAAAAGTTATAGGAAGTTCTTTAGAGGCTAAGATTGTTTTAAAGGCAAGCAATGAAGACTATGGCATACTGAGTAAAATCAACGGCGACGAATTGAAAGACCTGTTTATAGTATCGGGTATAGCTCTTCAAAAAAAG
The DNA here is from genome assembly GCA_008534395.1 of Candidatus Acidulodesulfobacterium acidiphilum. Taxonomy (NCBI): domain Bacteria; phylum Candidatus Acidulodesulfobacteriota; order Candidatus Acidulidesulfobacterales; family Candidatus Acidulidesulfobacteraceae; genus Candidatus Acidulidesulfobacterium; species Candidatus Acidulidesulfobacterium acidiphilum. Next base: position 50,358 of record SHMQ01000001.1, on the reverse strand, counting down.
GAATCTTCCGAAGCCGATATAACGGAAGCGGAAGTCGAAAAAGCAGAAGGCGAAAAATGCGCAAGGTGCTGGAAGTATGATGCCGCGGTCGGAACTTATAAAGATTATCCTGATGTTTGCGAAAGATGCCATAGCGTAGTTTCCGATATTATGCGTTAAGCAAAATCATTCTATAATTATATGTGAAGTCGTCGGAACGATAGCTGGGCAGTCTTTTCTAATTGATCTAACTTAATCCCGATTAATAAAGAAACTACGATCTATTATTTTATAAGCCGTAATTTCAATTAATTTACAATTTAAACTATCGAATAATATTATTTAGGGGATATTATGAGAAAGCAGATAATTGCCGCAAATTTTAAAATGAACAAAACGGATGAAGATATTAAGAAGTATTTTGCCGTTTTTCTTGACCTCGTTAACGGATTGAAAAGCAGGTCTAATTTAAGCGGTTTAGATTCCGACCTTATATTTGCTCCGCCTTTTACATCTCTTGCCGAAACTTATAAAATCATTAAAACTTGCAATGATTTTATAAAACTATCGTCTCAAAATGTTTATTTTGAAAAAAGCGGCGCATATACCGGCGAAATTTCCATAGATATGCTGGCGTCGTGCGGATGCGAATATACTATCATAGGCCATAGCGAAAGAAGAAATATATTTAACGAAAATGACGAATTAATCGGCAAAAAAATAGAATCGGTATATAAAGACGGAAGATTAACCCCTATATTGTGCGTGGGAGAAAACTTAGACGTAAGAAAAAATGGCGGCCAAGAAAAATTTGTCGAAAATCAGCTTTTGAATGCGCTTAAATATATTAAAGGAACCGATATAAAATCTTTAATAGTAGCATATGAACCGGTATGGGCTATAGGCACTGGAATGCCTATAAAAGCAGAGGACGGCGAATCTATGCACCGTTTTATTTACGATTATTTGAAGTCTGGTTATTCTATCGGCGAAATAAGGGTTATATACGGCGGCAGCGTAACCGAAAAAAACATTAAAGAGCTTATGGAGAAGCCGTATATAGACGGCGTTTTGGTAGGCGGAGCAAGTTTAGATCCTCAAAGTTTTTATAATATATTTAGGTTTTCGGCTAATATTAATTAAAATGGGGCATATTTTAAAACTGTCCCAACTAAAAAAAGGAGGTAAATTATGAAATACGTTATTCAGGTTTCAAACGGAACTATTAACCCGGGTCTTTTAATGAGCGTCATTAAAAATACAAGCGCTATAAGTGAAACGGAAGAAATAAACGTGGTAGCCATAGGTCCGGCGGTAGTCGCACTCCTGCATCATTCTCAGCTTAAAGAGCAGTTAAGAGCCGTTTTGAACGACAAAGTAAATATTTACGTCTGCCGCAACGCTATGAATATGTTTGAACTCAAAGACAGCGACATACCGGATTACGCAAAAATAGTTCCTGCAGGCGTGGAAAAAATAGGAAAACTTTCAAAAGAAGGATGCGTGTATATAGCGCTTTAATATGAAGATATGAGCAAATTAGTCCAGCCGCCTAAAGGAACGAAGGATTTTCTTCCCGAAGAGATGGTTTTAAGAAGAAATGTTATCGAAACTATACGGGAATGTTTTGTCCTTTACGGCTTCGTAGAAATAGATTCTCCCGTTTTTGAATATTTCGAGCTTCTTTCCCGAAAATGCGGAAGCGAAGTAGAAAAAGAAATTTATGTTTTTGAAGATAAGGCAAAACGTAAACTTGGGTTAAGATTTGAATTTACTTCTCCTTTAGGGCGCTATTATGCTACTAATGCAGAAAAGTTAACAAAACCTTTTAAAAGATACATAATAGGCAAAGTTTACAGGTACGAAAATACCCAGGCTGGAAGATACAGGGAATTTTATCAGGCCGATGCCGATATAATAGGCTCATATTCCATGAACGTTGAGAGCGAACTTATAGATTTAGCCGTTTTTACTCTTGAAAAATTAGGCATGGGAGATTATGAAATAATTATAAATAACAGAAAAATACTCGACGGTATTATCAACGCTGCGGGCATAGACGAAATCAAAAAAGACGCGGCGCTGAGAGCTTTAGATAAAACGGCGAAAGTAGGAGAAGCCGGAGTAATAAAAGAATTTAAAGAGAACGGCATAAGCGAAGAAAATTATCGTTCGTTTATGCGCATTATCGATTTAGACCCGGCAACCGATAACGCAAAAAAATTATCTATTTTAAAAGAGCGTCTTATAGCAGAAATAAAAGAAGAATCCATTAAACAAAGAGCCGTCGAAGGAATAGAAGAGCTTAATTCCGTTATAGAAAACGGGCGTAAAGCAGGAACCGGCGGAGCACCTGCCGCTGAAACCGATGACGAGGTAATAAAATTTGACCCGCTTTTAGTCAGGGGGTTAGGATATTATACAGGTCCTATTTTCGAGATAAAATCGAAAGACGTCGCCATAGGAAGTTTTGCCGCAGGCGGCAGATACGATAATCTCGTAGAACTTTACGGCGCCCGTCCTGAAGGCGCGTGCGGAATATCGTTCGGCGTAGAAAGAATAATAGACATCATAATCCAAAAAAATGCAGACCTCATTCAGTCCATTTCTTCGCCCGTGAAATTGTATATAGTTTATTTAACCGAACAAGAGAAGCCTTTTGCGTACAAAGCAGCCAAATTTTTGCGTTCAAAAGGAATAAGCGCCGAAATTTGCGTTTCGTCCGAACCGAACATAAGTAAAGAGATAAAATACGCCGATAAGAAAAAAATAGAATATATAGCCATAATAGGCGAAAGAGAAGCCGCGGAACAAAAACTTACCTTAAAAAATCTCAAAACCAGAGAAGAAATATTATCGACGATTGAAAATTTGGCTAAAATTTTACTTTAATCCGAATATTTAATCTTTTCATATCCGATTTTTTTAATAAAAGCCGATATAAAAAAGAATTGTCAATAGATTATGTTTAAATTTTTTAAAAAAAAGCGCGATAAAACGGTTATAAAATCGGAAATAATAATAAGCGGTTTTAGTATAACCGTTTTAAAAAAAGATATTAAAAATCTTCATTTAAACATTCTTCCGCCTGACGGAAAGATAAGGGTTTCGGTGCCTAGGAGAATGGACGACCGGTCCGTCCGCGTTTTTATAATATCAAAATTGTCGTGGATTGAAAAACACGTAAACAGCTTTAAAGAGAGGCCGAGGGAAACTCCGAGGGAATATGTTTCTGGAGAAAGCCATTATTTTAAAGGAGAAATATATTTGCTTAACGTTATCGAATATAGCGGAAAACCTTATATAATTATAAATAATAATAAAAATATAGATTTTTACGTAAAAAAAAATGCAGATTTAGAGGAAAAGAAAAAAGTTTTTTTACGCTGGCAGAGGGAAGAATTAGCAAAAGAACTTTTCGGCATATTTAATAAATGGCAGGAAATAATGGGAGTTTCTGCTAATGAGATAAGAATAAAACGCATGAAGACTAAATGGGGCACCTGCAATATTAAAGCAAAAAGAATATGGATAAATTTAGAACTGATTAAAAAACCTGTTTATTGTATAGAATACATTGTAGTTCATGAACTGACGCATCTTATCGAGATAAATCATAATAAAAGATTTAAAGAAATTATGGATAAATTTATTCCTCACTGGAGAAATTATAAAAAAGAACTGAACGGTTCTATTTTGCAGGGCAGTAAAATTCTCTAAAATACATATTAAATCCCTAATTAGTTTGACTTTTTTAAAATAATGGTTTAAAATTAATCATCGACCGCTGTTTGTAAAAATTTAACTGATTTCTTATATAATACAAACCGCTTCCGCGAACTCAGCCTTAATCGTTTTTCTAATTAAAATATTTCTGATAATATAAGTAATATAAGAAGATAAGTCTATAAAAATTTTATGAAACAGTTTAAAAAAGTATTGATAGCCAACAGGGGAGAAATCGCTTCCAGAATCATCAGGGCTTGCAAAGAGCTTGGAATTAAAACCGTTGCTATTTATTCGGAAGCAGACGGTCAGGCTCTTCACGTAAAAAAGGCGGATGAAGCTTACTTAGTCGGACCTGGACCTATATCGGGTTATTTGAATATTAACAGGATAGTAGATTTAGCTATTAATACAGGCGCCGATGCCATACATCCTGGATACGGATTTTTATCGGAAAATCCAAAATTTCCGGAAGTCTGCGAAAAACGGGGGGTAATATTCATAGGCCCTTCATCTAAAACTATAGCGATGATGGGTGATAAGATAGAATCCAAAAGGCTTATGAAATCGGTCGGAGTGCCTGTAGTAGAAGGATCGGAAGGCGGCGTAGAATCGGAAGAAGAGGCGGTTGCAGTCGCAAACAAGATAGGTTATCCCGTCATGATAAAAGCCTCGGCCGGCGGCGGCGGAAAAGGAATCAGGATATGTTTTAACGACGGCGAGCTTGTTAAAAATTTTTCTTTATCTCGTTCAGAGGCCGAAAAAGCGTTCGGCAATCCGGAAGTATTCATAGAAAAATATATAGAAAAACCCCACCATATCGAGTTTCAAATACTGGCGGATAATTACGGCAATATTATACATCTCGGCGAAAGAGACTGTTCCATACAGAGAAGGCATCAAAAACTGATAGAAATAGCTCCGTCCCTTATACTTACCGAAGAAACCCGCAGAAAAATGGGCGAATCGTCTATAAAAGCCGCGCGAGCCTGTAACTACCGCAATGCCGGAACAATAGAATATATCGTCGATAAAAACGGTAATTACTATTTTATGGAAATGAACACCAGAATACAGGTTGAGCACAGCGTCACCGAAATAGTTACGGGAGTCGATATAGTCGGCGAACAGATTCAGATAGCTATGGGCAAAGAACTCGACATTAAGCAGGAAGACGTTTCTATGAGGGGTTATGCCATAGAATGCCGCATCAACGCAGAAAATCCCAGAAAAGATTTTGTTCCGAGCACAGGAAAAGTCACGGCTTATTATTCTCCGGGCGGAATTGGAGTAAGAATAGACGGCGCGGTTTATAAAGATTATGTAATCCAGCCTTTTTACGATTCTATGATTGCAAAACTGACGGTAAGCGGCAGGACATGGGAAGAAACCGTGCGGAGAGCGCAAAGAGCTTTAGACGAATATGTTATTAAAGGCGTTAAAACTACTATACCTTTTCAGCTAAGGATAGTTCAGGACGATGATTTTTTAAAAGGAAATTTCGATACGCACTTCATAGACGAAAGACTTTATTTAAGGGATTATAAACTGCAGAAAGATCCTTTCGACAGAATACTTGCAATATCGGCTGCTATTGCGGCTTATTATGGAATTTAACAGGAATTTAAAAGGAAGGTATTAATATATGGAAGAAAAAACTTACATAAGAAAAATAGGCGTTATGGAAACAGTTTTAAGAGATGCGCACCAGTCTCTTTTGGCTACAAGAATGATAACGCCCGATATACTGGGGATAGCTAACGTTTTGGACAATATAGGGTTCTGGTCCTTAGAAGTGTGGGGAGGAGCTACTTTTGATTCATGCCTTAGGTTTTTAAAAGAAGACCCGTGGGAAAGACTTAAAAGAGTCAGGAAGGCATATAAAAATTCGAGGCTGCAGATGCTTTTGAGAGGTCAGAATTTAGTCGGATACAGGCATTATGCCGACGACGTGGTAGAAAGATTTGTTTCTTTAAGCGCCGATAACGGCATAGACGTATTTAGAATTTTCGATTCCCTTAACGATTTTAGAAACATAAAAAAAGCGGTAGAAATCGTAAAAAAGAAAAAAAAGATAGTAGAAGCTACAATATGCTATACTACTAGCCCCGTTCATACAAACGAACTTTTTACGCAGATGGCGATAGAGCTTGAAAACATGGGAGCTGATACTATATGTATAAAAGATATGGCGGGATTGCTTTCTCCGGCAAACGCTTATAACTTGGTATCTATGATAAAGAAAAAAATAAGTCTGCCCATTCACGTTCATTCCCATTCCACTATAGGTTTTGCTTCAATGTCGCTTCTTAAAGCAGTAGAAGCGGGAGCGGATATTATAGATACGGCAATATCTTCTATGTCTTGCGGAACTTCGCATCCTCCTACCGAGTCGATAGCTTTTACTTTATTAGAGATGGGTTATGACGTTGACCTTGATTTTGAAAAACTAAAAGAAGTTGCAGATTATTTTAGAATCGTCAGGAAAAGATACGCTTCTTTAGAAAGCGAATATACAAATATTAACACCGATGTTATCGTTACTCAGGTTCCCGGCGGAATGATGTCAAATTTAGCTAGCCAGCTTAAGGAACAGAATGCGCTCGATAAAATGGAGGAGGTGCTTTATGAAGTACCTCAGGTCAGGGAAGATTTCGGTTATCCTCCGCTGGTAACTCCTTCCTCGCAGATTGTAGGAACGCAGGCCGCTCTTAACGTAATAACCGGAGAAAAATATAAAGTTGTCACAAGCGAAACTAAAAACTACCTAAAAGGCTATTACGGGAAACCGCCCGCTGAAATTAATCCGGAGATACAGAAAAAGGTGTTGGGAAACGAAGAAGTAGTAACCGTAAGGCCGGCAGATTTATTAGAACCGGAAATGTCGAAGGAATATAAAGATATAAAAGAGTTCGATATAAGCGAAGAGGATTTCTTGTCTTACGTATTGTTTCCGAATATAGCTTTAGAATTTTTTAAAGCAAAAAAAGAAGGCAGTCTTCCCGACTATTCAAAACCCACTGATACGGATGCTCTAAAAAATTTATCCGAAGGTAATAATATAACGCCTGAAGTTTCGGATTCTTCTATTCTTGCAAAAGACGGGGGACTAGCTCCAAGCGAATTTATCGTTACCGTTCACGGCGAAAGCTATAAAATTAAAATTGCCGGAGCCGGACATAAATCCGACCAAAAAAGACCATTCTTTTTAAACGTGGACGGAACTTTGGAAGAAGTCGTCATAGAATCGCTTACCGAAATAGTTCCAAGCGCAGGCGGCGAAATAGTCGGAGAGAGCATAGCAAGGTCGAAAAGGCCGTCGCCGAAAAGAGAAGGAGACGTTTATGCGCCTATGCCGGGAAGAATTACGAAAGTTATGGTTAAAGCAGGGGACTCGGTTAAGGCAGGCGATACCGTTTTAATAGTAGAAGCGATGAAGATGGAAAACGAAATACATACTCCTATAGACGGAACGGTTAAAGAGATTTACATAAAAGAAGGGGACAGCGTAAATCCGGATGAAACTTTGATTTATGTAGAGTCGTAAAATAAAAAGTTAGTGATATAATATTATATATAACTTAGTAAATGTCATTGAGAGCATATCTTCGAATGCGCTTATAAAAGCCAAAGGTTGTTATGTATTAATTAGAAGATTAGAAACAATATTATATTTACATTTAGCCGCAAAAAATATGCTCGCAATTAAAATTCGATTAACTTAGGACGGTGCTTTAAATTGATAAGAAAAGCTGCGGTAATGGGTTATTTTTATCCGGAAGGATTAAATAACATAAATAATTTCATAGATTCCTTTAAAGCGGTTATACCGGCTGCCGGCAAAAAAATAGATGCATTCGGGATTATATCGCCGCACGCCGGTTACGTATATTCAGGAAAAATTGCTTACGAAGGATATTCGAGCATCGATATAAAAAACAATATAATTATTATAGGTCCGAACCATACTGGTATGGGAGCTGACTATTCGGTAATGAATAAAGGAAAATATGATTTTAGAGATTTCTCCGTTCCGATTAATTCAAAACTTGCCGATGCTATTATCGACGGCGCAGACAGTCCTTTCATTGCCGACGAACAGGCTCATTTAAAAGAACATTCCGTTGAAGTTCAGATTCCGCTCATATACAATTTAAAAAAAGATTTTTCTATAGTTCCTATAGTTATTTCGTTTATCAGATACAATGACGTTGTTAACGCTTCAAAAGCTATATATAACGCTTTAAAAAAATTAGATTTAATGGACGATGTTTTAATAGTAGCAAGTTCCGATATGACTCATTACGAACCGGCCGAGTCGGCAAAATATAAGGACGATATCGCGATAAAAGAAATACTGGATTTAAATTCACGGGGTTTGTACGAAAAAGTAAGGTTAAACGATATTACGATGTGCGGTTTTATCCCCGCATCCATAATGATTAACGTCGCCAAAATGGCCGGACGAACCAAAGCAAAAATTATAGGATATACCAATTCAGGAGAAGTTACCGGCGATTATTCAAGCGTAGTCGGATATTCTTCTATCGTTATATATTAAATATTTTTATAAACTCCTTAATATTTATTATGGATACAATAAAAACAAGATTTGCTCCGAGTCCTACGGGCTATCTGCATATAGGCGGAGCAAGGACGGCTCTTTTTAACTATGTTTATGCCAAACATAACGGCGGAAAATTTGTTTTAAGAATTGAAGACACTGATTTTGAACGTTCCGAAAAAATATTTGAAGAAGATATAATAGAAAGCCTTAAATGGATGTCTATTATATCTGACGAAGAAATATTGCATCAATCCGAACGTCTTAATATCTATAATTCTTACGTAGAAAAACTTTTAAAAGAAGGAAAGGCTTATTATTGTTTTTGCTCAAAAGAGCTTTTAGAAGAAGACAGAAATAAACTTATAGCCGAAAACAAAAAACCTATGTACGTCGGCAGATGCCGTGAATTAAAGCCTGATGCCGAAATGCTAAAAACGCCGCACGTTATAAGGTTTAAAGTGGGCAGAGAAGCAGGGTCCGCCACGTTTTTCAAAGACTTAATAAGAAATCAGGTTATAAGCATAGAAAACAAAGAAATAGACGATTTCGTAATAGTCAGGGAAGACGGAATTCCTACATATAACTTTGCCGTAGTCATAGACGATGCTTTGTCTGGAATAACGCACGTGCTTAGAGGCGACGACCATGTAAGTAATACGCCTAAACAGATAATGCTGTATAATGCTTTAGGCTTTAAAGCGCCGGAATTTGCTCATGTTTCCATGATACTCGGTCCTGACGGCAAAAGGCTTTCTAAAAGGCACGGCGCTACCTCCGTCATCCAGTACAAAAAGGAAGGATTTTTACCTGAAGCTTTAGTTAATTATCTCATTAGGCTCGGCTGGTCTCATGGTAACGACGAAATTCTTTCTATGGATGAAATTATAAAATTTTTCGATTTAAAAAACATAAGCAAATCCGCCGCTATTTTTAATACCGAAAAATTATTATGGCTCAATTCCCATTATATAAAATCGAAAGACCCGTTTACCTTAATAAAACTTATAAACGATATATCGGAAGACTCTCAAACCTTGCTTAACGAAGACATAAAAACGGCTGCCCTTGTTGATTCCCTTAAATCCCGCTCCAAAACTCTCGTCGAGTTAAGACGGAAATTAGATTTTTTCTTAAATAAAACCGTTGAATATAATACGGGCGTTATTAACGAATTTAATTTTAATCAAAACGATGTGGATTTTTTGTCGTCTTTTAAGGGTTTTATAATAAGTTTGGACGATAAGATTTTTACAGACGCAAAAAATTTGGAAGATTTGAAAGTCTCAATAGAATTAATAAAAAATGCATTTAACGATTTTTTTTCGCAGAACGGATGGACTATGAAAGAAAAAGCCATGATAATAAGACTTGCTTTTACAGGAGAAAAAGTCAGTCCTCCTATATACGAAATGATATTTTCGCTGGGAAAAGAAAGATGCGCAGAAAGAATAGAGGCTTTTTTATGCCGTTAAAAATATGCGGAATAGACGAAGCCGGCAGAGGCTGCCTTGCAGGGCCGGTAGTATCGGCGGCGGTTATAATAGATAAAAATAAAATTCCTACCGGTATAAAAGATTCCAAACAGTTAACCGAGCCAAAAAGAAAAGAGTTCTATAATATTATTTTAAGTTCCGCCGTATCTTATTCTATAGGCATCGCTTCTAATTTGGAAATAGATAAAATTAATATTTTTAAGGCGGCTATGCTTTCTATGGAAAGAGCTTTTGACGGTTTATCGGTAAAGCCCGACGTCGTAATTATAGACGGTCCTATAGTGCCGAAAGGTTTATCGGATATTTCCGGATTAAAAGTAATACCTGTAATAAAAGGCGACGACAGGGTAAAAGTAGTTTCCTGCGCATCGGTAATAGCTAAAGTTTTTAGGGACGGACTAATGGCGGACGTCGATGAAAAATATCCGGAATACGGCTTTAAAAAACACAAAGGATACGCAACCGTCGAACATAAAAAAAATATTAGAAAATACGGATTAACGAAAATTCACAGGAAAACTTTTAAATTTTAATATTTAATAAGATTTAGTATATATAAAGATGATTATTATTATATAATAGCCATATGGCATATGTGATATATTAATTATATCAATATGTAAATTAATTAACGGATAAAATGAATCTAAATATAAACGATAAAAAGATGAACGACAAGTCGTTAAATAAAGCTAAGGGAGACGAAGGAGAAGCGGTTGCGGCAGAGTTTTTAGAAAAAATAGGATACAGAATTATTAAAAAAAATTTTAAAAAAGGCAGACGCGAAATAGACATTATTGCCGAAAACGAAAGCGGCAATTTAAATTTTATAGAAGTAAAGACAAGGTTTAAAAACCGATTCGGTAAACCTTACGAAGCGGTGAACAAACGAAAACTTTCAACTATTATTGAAGTATCTGATTTTTTTTTAATGCAGTCGTCTGCGTCTAATATAAAAAACTACAATAAAACAATTTACTATGGCATAATTTCTATTGAATATATCGAACGCGGTTCGATTAAATTAATTTTTTTTGAAAATATTCTCGAATGATAAATAAAAGCAATAACCGGATAAACGTCTGCTTAGCGCAGACAGACCCCAAAATGGGGGATTTAGAAAAAAATATAGAAAACCATATTAATATTATTTCCTCAGCAAAAAACAAAGGGGCGGAAATAGTGGTTTTTCCGGAACTTTCTCTCACGGGCTACTTTTTAAAAGACTCCGTTTACGATTTAGGCGTCGATATTAATTCCGATGAAGCCGCCGTCTTCCAACCTCTTTATGAAGTATCGAGAGAACTTAATATTGCCGTTATCGCAGGTTTCGTAGAAAAAGACGCAGATTTTAATTTTTATAATTCGACTTTTTGCGTTTCTAACGGAAAACTTATTAATATTCACAGAAAGGTTTATCTGCCCACGTACGGCATGTTTGAAGAATTGAGATATTTTAAACAGGGAGACGGTTTCGGCGTTTTCGATTTAAACGGCGTTAAAATTTCAGTCTTGACATGCGAAGATGCCTGGCATCTTTCGTCGTCTTATATCGCCGCTAACAAAGGCGCTCATATAATTATTATCAATTCCGCTTCTCCGGCGAGAGGTATAACCTCGGGACTTAACAAATTTAATTCGACTAATATGTGGGAGGAACTTCTTTCCGTTATTGCTTTCTATTATAAATGTTACGTTATATACGTAAACAGAGTCGGTTTTGAAGACGGCATAGGATTTTCCGGCGGTTCATGTGCAATAAACCCTTCGGGCGATATCGAAAGCAAAATAGATTATATAGAAACAGGAGAAATTATAGCGGAATTAAATTTAAATCTGCTTAATAACGAAAGATTTAAAACGCCTCTTTTACGCGACGAAAATTTAAATCTGACCCTTAAAGAATTAGAAAGTATAATAGATAATAATAAAGTTAAGTGAAAAGATTTATATGAATCATAAAATTGAACTGCCAAAAATAGACGAATTAAATTTTCCTTTATTTTATAAACATCTCGGTAATTTTATAAAAAGCGAGGTTTTAAAGGCGGGGTTAAAAAGCGTAGTTTTGGGCTTGTCGGGAGGTATAGATTCGGCTGTGTCTTGTTTTTTGGCTGTAAGCGCGCTTGGAAAAGATAACGTAACGGCTCTAATAATGCCTTATGAAAGCAGTTCCAAGTCAAGTATCGAGGATGCTTTAAAAGTTGTAAATACGCTAGGCATTAAATATTACGTTTTAGATATATCTAACCAGATTAACGAATATTTTAAGAACGAGTCTAAAGAGACCGAGAAAAGCGAAAATGCCGATGCTGCAGGCGATATCGCCTTAAAACTTAGAAAAGGCAATAAAATGGCCAGAGAAAGGATGTCTATTCTGTATGATTATTCATATAAGTTAAATTCGTTAGTCCTTGGGACAAGCAATAAATCGGAACTGCTTCTGGGCTACGGAACTTTATACGGCGATATGGCTTCAGCTTTAAATCCAATAGGAGATATTTATAAAACTCAGATTTATCAGCTTGCGGAGCATCTCGGCATCCCAAAAAATATTATAAATAAACCGCCGTCTGCCGATTTGTGGGAAGGGCAGTCGGATGAATCGGAGCTGGGTTTTACATATAAAACTGCGGACGATATAATGTATCTCTTAATAGATAAAATGTATAAACCCGAAGTAGTAATTTCTTTAGGATTTGAAGAAAATATCGTAAACAACATATATGAAAGAATAAAAAAATCGCAGTATAAAAGACGTATGCCTTTAATAGCAAAGGTTTCTGAACGGACCATAAATATTGATTTTAGATATTTAAGGGATTGGGCATAGTTTTATGAGCGTATTATACGTCGTGGCGACGCCCATCGGAAACCTCGAAGATATTACTATAAGAGCGTTAAAAGTAATGAGGGAAGCGGACTTTATAGCCTGCGAAGATACCAGAAAAACGAGGATATTAACTTCTAAATATCATATTAAAACACGCTTAATTCCATATCACGAATATAATAAAAAATCGGCTGCCGACGCTATCGCCGGCGGTATAATGAAAGGGAGAGATTACGTTTTAGTCAGCGAAGCCGGGACGCCTTTAATATCCGACCCCGGTTCTTATTTAGTCCGCTTGTGTATCGAAAAAGGAATAAAAGTAGTTCCTATTCCCGGCCCTTCCAGCGTATTAACCGCAATATCGGCATCGGGATTGAATACTTCGGAATTTACTTTTATCGGTTTTTTACCTAAAAAAGAGGGAAAAAGAAAAAAATTACTTGCAAAATTAAAGGATGAAAAAAGGGTTTTTATACTTTTTGAACCAGGCAGAAGCGTCGAAAAACTGCTTGCAGATATAAACGAAATAATGGGCAACGTTAAAATATGCTACGCAAAAGAGCTAACTAAAATTTATGAATTTATAGAAACAAAAGACGTAAAAACTATAACGGAAGAAATTAAAAACAGGCCTGAATTAACAAAGGGCGAGTTGACGGTTATCGTCGATCCGTCGCCTATAGAGGAAGCAGACTAAGAATTATCTTAATATTTTAAAATCTTTGAAATTAGAAAGCCCGTCCTGTTCATATAGTTTAACTTCTTTGACTCTCGACGATGGCGGACCGACATGCACGGAAGCAATAATTTCCTTAATTTTTTCTTCCTCGCCCTCAAAAAATGCCTCTACATGACCGTCATGAGTATTCATTACATAACCCTTTATGCCGATTCTTTCGGCTTCAAGTTTTGTAAAATTTCTAAAATTTACGCCCTGAACGATTCCTTTTATAATAACCCTATAAGATTTTAAAGTCATATAGCATAATTAATTATTTTTTTTATTATTTTTAATACTGTTGCCGATGCTTTTAGTTTTAGCTGAACGAGAAGTATCTTTATGTTTAGAATTTGCGCCGGACCGTTTATTAATTTTTTCTTCAAGCATATTGATCTTTTCTTCTAATCCTTTTACTTCGGAACTTCTGGCTATATCGGCTTTGCTAAGGGCTTTTTTTACGGATTCGTCTACTATAGACATCAATTTTTTTTTATTTGTATCGTATATGTCTTTCATTTTTTGGGAAAAAACTTCAGATTCTTTTTTGCCGAAATTATGGCTGACTATAAATTCGTCTAAAATCTTCTGAAATCTATCCTCGGTCACTCCAAGTACCGATCCTATAAATTCGGTAAACTTATCGACAGCCGTTTTTTGCGATTCCATAAAACCTCCATTAAATATTAATTATAATTATACTTACGATAATTCGTTTAATATTATAAGTATATCATCAATATTTAAAAAAAGTTAATTAAATAACCCTAAAACGTAATTCAGCTTTCATTTTAACTTACTGCTGCTGCTGAACCATATCGAGCCTTTCTATTTTAGCTTCCTTCCCTTTTTTCTTTCTTAAGTAGTATAATTTTGCCCTCCTTACCTTTCCCTGATAAAGAAGTTCAATTTTATCGATTAGCGGAGAATTAATCAAAAAAGTTTTTTCGACTCCGACGCCGTAAGAAATTTTTCTTACTGTAAAAGCCGACCTGATACCGCTTCCTTTTCTCGCAATAACCACTCCTTCATAAACCTGAATTCTTTCTTTGTCGCCCTCTTTTATTTTTTGATATACTTTGACGGTATCTCCCGATTTAAATTGAGGAACATCCGTTCTTAACGACGCATTTTCGATTTTTTCTACGATATTCATTTAAGTCTCTCCTTTTGTTTATATTATTAATTAATTTTTCTTATTTGCTCCGTTTTTTTTAATGCTTTTTCCATTCTCCACTTTTCAATCAGCTTATGATTTCCGCTGAGAAGTATTTCTGGAACGGATAAATTTCTAAACGTTTTTGGTTTAGTATATTGGGGATATTCTAATATTTTTTTAAAATCGCCGGAAAGGCTTTCCTCTTTAAGCGATTCTTGATTGCCCAAAAAACCTTTAAAATATCTGCTTACCGATTCTATGAAAACTATCGAAGCGATTTCGCCGCCGGACAGTATATAACTGCCTATCGATATTTCTATTCCTCCCGTTAAATCGGCTACCCTTGCATCTATGCCTTCATATCTTCCGCAAATTATTATAATATGGTCAAAATCGGACATTTCCGAAGCGGTATCCGAGTCGAGCAATTTTCCGGATGGAGACATTATAACTACAACTTTTTTTCCGGTTTTATAATTTTTTTTAAAATTTTTTACGGAATATTCGAAGGCTTTAATAATAGGTTCCGCCATTAACAGCTGACCTGCCCCCCCGCCGTATATTTTATCGTCCACCCTTTTATATTTACCGCTTGAAAAGTCTCTGGGATTAATAATATTTATTTCCATTAATCCGGATTTTAAAGCCTTTCCTATAAGACCGTTTTTTAAAAACGAATCAAAATATTCCGGCATTATAGATATAACGTCTATTACCTTCTTCATGTTTTTATATTCTATAATTATTTTCGTTTTTAACCGATATTTTTGAATTTTTAATATCTATAGTTTCGATATTTTCAGCCGTCATAGGAATCAGGTAAACTGCAGCGCTGGACTTTATTTCCATAACGTCTGTTTCTCCTCCGTAAATTTCCGAAACCGACCCTATGTTAATTTTTTTTTCGTTATAGCAGTTTAAACCGATTAAATCTGAAATTAAAAATTCGTCTTTATCCAATTTAATATCGGCTTTATTAATATAAACGGAAGTCTTTTTAAACTTTTCCGCAGATTCAATAGAATCTGCGCCGTTTAATTTAATGAGATAACCTTTGTTTGCCCGTCTGATTTTTTCGATTTCTAATTTTTTATATGCGCCGTTTTCTTTAATAAAAAGTTCGCATTCAGAATCCATAACGTTAGACAAGGGGTTGTATAGATTAAATAAAAGTTCGCCTAAGATACCGTGCGGTTTTATAAATTCCCCTATATCTATATAAACGGGATTCATTTAGCCTGTTTTTTTACTAACGCCATAACGGTATCGCTGGGTTTTGCCCCCAAACTTACCCACTTGTCGAATTTGTCCTTATCGATATTAAACTGGACGCCTTTATCGGCGCACGGATTATAAGTCCCCAGTATTTCTATAAATTTTTTCTGCACGGCTTTTTCTCCGGAAGCCGCCACGATTCTGTAAAAAGGTTTTTTGTGAGAACCGATTCTAGATAATCTGATTTTTACCGCCACTTGAAATCTCCTTTGTTAAACATGTTTTTAATATTATTTATATTTTTTAAAGAACCCAATTTGTTCTTTTTGAAAGACTTCATAATCTTTTTTACTTCTTCGAATTTATTTATAAAGATATTAACATCGTTGACGGTGGTGCCGCTTCCTAAAGCGATTCTTTTGCGCCTTCCGCCGTTTAATATGTCGGGGTTCAGCCTTTCTTTTTCCGTCATAGAATTAATAATAGCCTTAATTTTAACTATCTCTTTTTCAGCCGCTTCAGAATTAAATTTATCTTTTATTTTTGAAAAGCCGGGTATCATGCCTGCAATCTGAGTAATCCCGCCTATTTTTGACATCATTTTAAGCTGTTCGGCAAAATCTTTAACCGTAAAATCTTTTTTGTTAAGAGATTCTTCTATAGATTTAGCAGATTTTTCGTCAATAGACTCCTGGGCTTTTTCTATAAGGCTTAATATGTCGCCCATGCCGAGTATCCTGTCGGCTATCCTGTCGCCGTAAAAGACTTCGAAATCGCTGAGTTTTTCGCCTACGCCTATGAATTTAATCGGTTTGGCGACGGTTTTTTTAATAGAAAGAGCCGCTCCGCCTCTTGCGTCGCCGTCAACTTTCGTCAGGACGACCCCTGATATATCAAGAGCTTCGTTGAAAGTTTTTGCTACCGTAACCGCGCTCTGCCCCAGCATAGAGTCTGCTACGAATAATATTTCGTTTGGATTAAATTTATTTTTGAGAAGTTTAAGTTCGTTCATTAACGGTTCATCTATTTCAAGTCGTCCTGCAGTATCGACGATTATGGTATCATAAGCATGTTTTTCGGCTATTTCTATAGCGCTTTTAACTATTTCGTCGGGCTTTTGCAGGATTTTACCGTTTTCTTCCGGCGTTTCGTAAACCGGAATATTTATGCTTGCGCCGATTTTCTTAAGCTGAAGTATAGCGGCCGGTCTGTAAATATCCGCGGGAACTAGATATACGCTGCGTTTCATTCTGTGAAGATAAAGCGCGAGTTTTCCCGCAGTAGTAGTTTTACCAGAACCCTGAAGCCCGATAAGCATTATGATGACGGGAGGCTTTGTCTTAATATTTAAAGGCTCGTTGTTTCCCAGCAGTTCAACTAATTCGTCCCTTATTATTTTAATAATCTGTTGGGCAGGGGTCAGGCTGTCGGCTACTTTTTCGCCTACGGCTTTATTTTTTACGGATTCTATAAACTCTTTTACTATAAGGTAGTTTACGTCGGCTTCAAGCAAAGAAAGCCTGACTTCCTTAAGACTGTCTTCTATATTTTTTTCAGACAGCTTTCCGTAACCTTTAAGGTTTTTAAAAACTTTTTCGAGTTTTGAACTAAGTCCGTCAAACATTGCGCTAATTTATAATTTAAATAATTTTTTAAAAATACCGAACAGGCTTTTAGCTTATTCAATATCTTAATTAATAATTAAGAAAGATTTTATAATTGAAAACTATTATTTTATTAGTTTTTTTAAAATATGTCAATGCGAAAAAAGGTGTCGAAAAATTGTAAATACGGCGACCGGAATTCAATTCTGTCACCGTCACAAATTTAATCAGAAATATCCAAGCTGACGCAGTTTGTCCATGGCGGCTTCTTTATCTTGCGAGCGCCCGGAGCGTTCGGCGGCATCTTTTTCCGAGGTTTTATGAGTGCAGGGCGCGCAGTCTATAGATCTGTAACCCTGTTCGTAGAGATTGCAGTACGGAAGATTATTAAACTTGATATAATCCCATATATCTTTTTCCGTAAAATGAAGCAAAGGATGAATTCTGAAATGGTGGGGGTCTTTTCTTTTAGAAAAATAGGATTCGTTTGCCCTGGCTTCGTTTTCATCCCTTCTTATTCCGGTAAACATAGCTTTAAGATGAAGATCTTTAATAGACTCCTTAAGAGGAATAGTTTTAAGGGTGTTGCAGCAGTCGGTTTTATCTTTAGCTATAGGATATTTTTGCCGAAGTGCTTCATTGTTTGAGTATTTTACAATTTCAAAGTTCCATGCGGATTTTAATTTTTCCATAAATTCTTTAATTTCGGGGAATTCTGCCGACGTATCTATGGTAATAACCTTAAAAGGTATTTTCCCATTTTTCGAGCGTCTTATCAAGTCTAATAAAACGGTTGAATCTTTACCGCCCGTGAATGCTATGCCGATTTTATCTCCATATCTGTCTTCCGCTTCTTTAATAATTTCTATACCGAGCGAAATTTTTTGTTCAAGAAGCGCAAGAGATTCAGCCGCTATGTTTTTATCGGATTCCGGCTGGTTAAATATAATGCGTGCGCCGTTTTTGCCGGTTGCGCTTTTATCGTCGAATAAGTTTTCGCTTATAAATGAATGGCTTTCTATTTCGTTTAATATTTCGATATATTTTATGGAATCAGATAGAGAAGTATTTAATGCATTGAAATTTTCTTCAAGCGGGTCGTTTATAAGGTCGAAATAATAATTTTTAGGCCTGTTATAAATTTCCGAAGTTATCATGCTTTGATAAATGTTTTGTCTGGTAGTCTGTTTCGATTTAAGCGAATTGAGGAGAAACAGGTATTCTGGTTTGCCGACCCTTTTTCTCATAACTGAGTTAAACATTTCTATTATAAAGTCTTCATCGGAAAGATTAATGTTTTCTAAGATTTTTTTTGCTTCCGACTGCAAAATATTATCCGGAATGAATAAATATTTACGGTCTTTAGTCCTTATCGAGCGTTGAGACAGGAAATACTTGTCTTTAAAAGAGGCGCCGTTTTTGCTTCTGTCATAAACGCCGGCGGAAAATTGCATTATTTCGTTGTACATATTTTGCGTGCAAAATTCCGAATAGCAGTATTCTCTTTCTTTTTCTCCAAGTAAAGATAATCCGTCCGTTTCGATTAAATTTGAACCTGATGGGGCGCTTTTATCGTCGAGAATGACCTTTAAACCGGATAAAGAGATCAAGGTCGGAAATAAATCTACTATAGAAGCTAATTTATTATTTACTCCTTTTTCTAATTGCGGCGCATGCAGTATCAGCGGTATTTTTATGACTTCGTCGAAAAGTTCGCCCATATGGCCGAAAACCGGCATATCGTAGAAAACTATTCTGCCTTCTCCGTGGTCGGCAAAAATAGAATATATATTTTCATCGTTAAAATATCCGGCATTTTTTAAAAAACCGTATATAAGCCTGAAGCGCCCTTTGTCGAATTTATTGACCCCGTAAATGTATGGGGGAAGCATAATTTGCACCCCGTAATTTACTTTTCCGGAAAAATTATTCCAGAGAGTGAAAGGATTATTATTCTGAACGGGTATTTTGTATAAAGAGGACATTTTATTTATGAATGCAAAATAGTCGTCGTTATAATGATTTTCGTTATAATTTTGCGAAAAAATATAAGGTTCGTGAATGTCGAAAAGATGTATGAAACAGAATACCTTTTCGTTTTCTAAAGCCGAAATTTGTTTAAAAAGCAGATTAATATCGTTTGCATATATAAAATCGAATCCCTTGGTAAGCCCCAAAGGCTGAAAAAGTTCTATAACGTCTGAATAAAATATGGTTTTATAGCCGCTATTTTTGTAAATTTCCGCTAGAGTCGCGCAGTCTGTCCTCATTTTTTTATAAAAAAAAGGCCTTAAACCGTGCTTGGGCTGTAACAATCCGGTAAATAAAGAGGCATGCGCCGCAGTCGTATAGCTCGAGGTGGAAAAACAATCGGTAAAAACCGTGGAGTTTTCGGCGATTTCGTCTAACGTGGGCGTATCTACTAAATTTTCGACGTAAAATTGTTTCAGATGAGGTCTGTTTTTAATATAGCTAACGCAGTCGTATCTGAGGTTGTCAACCGATATAAGTAAAACCTTATTGTTCATCTTAATCGAATTTTTTTCTGTAATTAAGAGCTTCCGACAGCGTGTCTTTATCTACGTATTCCAAATCGGAGCCTATCGGTATTCCTCTTGCCAAAGCGGAAATGCGGACGTTATAAGGCGATAAAATTTTATGAATATAAATAGAGGTAGCTTCTCCGTTGGAATTTGGATTAAGCGCAAGAATAATTTCTTCAAAACCGCCGTTTTCTACCCTGCTTGCAAGCTCTTTTAGCTTTAAATCCGACGGCGTTATACCTTCAAGAGGATTTATTAAACCGTGCAGGACATGATAATAACCGTTATAATTTCCGCTTTTTTCAAATACGTATATTATTTCCGGATTTTCTACTATACACAGCTGTTTTCCGTTTCTGGACGGGTTGCCGCATATATGGCAGATATCGTCGGAGCTTAAATTAAAACATTTTTGGCATAATTTTATGTTTTGTTTGGCATTTTTTATTGCATCCGCAAGACCGTAGGCTACGGATTCGTTCTGTGACAATAAGTAAAATGCAAGTCTTCTTGCAGATCTTTCTCCTATGCCGGGGAGTTTTTTAAATGCGAATACTATATCTTTGACGTAATCCGAATGGTTTAAAGACATTAAGCGGCCTGTTAAAAAAGACCGGGCATATTAAGCCCGCCCGTTAATTTGGACATTTCTCCGGTTACCATATCTTTAGACTTGTTAAGAGCTTCGTTTATAGAAGCTACTATAAGGTCCTGAAGCATTTCGACGTCATCGGGATTTACGACTGTTTTATCTATATTTATTTCAAGCAGTTCCTGTTTTCCGTTTACCTTTGCGGTAACCATTCCTCCGCCTGCGCTTGCTTCTACTATTTTAGAGCCCAATTCTTCCTGCATTTTAAGCATATCGGATTGAAGTTTCTGCGCCTGCTTTAACATTCCGGCGATATTTTTCGACATTTTATTAGCCTCCATTATATTGATTTTTTAAATATATCTTTATATTTTATTTAATTTTTTATTTTTTTGCAAACGTTTGCAAACGTTTAACTTTTCAATAGGCTTTTAATATGCGTTATATTTTATCTATTCTTTTAATACTATCGCCGAATACTTCTTTTATGCTTTCGATTATTTTATCGTCCGTTATTGTTTTTTCGGCGAAGTCTTTTTGAAAATCTTTTTGAAGACGTTCTTCCGTTATCGGCGAAGCCGTTTGAAAATTTTTTGGTTTTGTTGTTTTTTCTTTTTCATTCAACTTTTCATCCATTTTTGAAAAATGTTCGAATAGTTTTTCATGTTCCAAAAGCTGTCCCGAATCTTTTTTCAGCTCGTTCCGTTCAAAAGTTTCGGCATGTTCAACAGGTTTCGCATATTCAACCTGTTCATTGTAAGTTGTGCGTTCAACCGGTTTCGCCTGGACGTATTTTCCTTCGTTCAACCGGTTATTTATAATTATATTTTGTTTTTCGGCAGGCTTTATTTCTATAGATGTATGAGGTTTTATCGATTCTGCCGTTCCGTAATTATGTTTAGTTTTATTTTTTAATTCGTCGATTTTTAAAATAAGTTCGGTCACGTTTTTTTTATCGGGAACGTTAAACAGCCTGAAAATCGTCAATTCCATCATTAATAAAGGCGAAGAAATCCTTTGAAATTTAACGTCGGCGTTTATCATTACGTCGAGCATATCTAAAAGCTCTTCAAGGGATTTTTGCTCCGCAAGCGGCTCTATCGTTTTAATTTCTTCGTCGGTTAAGTCGTATATAAGGTCTTTATATCGTAATTTTACGATTATTATGTTTCTTATATAATGCGCCGCTTGTTTCATGAACTGCCTTAAGTCTGATCCCGATTCGTAAATTTCCTTTACCGCTTTCAGCGCGCCTTCATAATCTTTATTGAATATAGAAGATATAAGTTGTGAAGTTATAGATTTAGACGTAAGTCCAAGCACGCCTGAAATATCTTCTTCAATATTGTTTCCAAAATAAGATATAACGGTATCGAAAATTGAAAGAGAATCTCTCAGAGAACCGTCGGCAAGAGATGCTATAATCATAAAATTTTCATCTGTTGCGTTGATATTTTCTGCTTTAGCTATTTCTTTCAATTTTTCGAATATTATTTTCGTCGGTATCCGTTTAAAGTTAAATCTCTGGCACCGCGATAAAATAGTTTCCGGAACTTTATGGATTTCGGTAGTGGCGAAGATAAATTTTGCGTGAGTGGGAGGTTCTTCCAGAGTTTTTAACAGAGCGTTAAACGCGCTGTTGGATAACATATGGACTTCGTCTATTATATAGATTTTAAATCTTAAACTTTGCGGCGAATATATTATGTTTTCTTTTAACTCTCTTACCGAATCGACTCCGGTATTCGATGCACCGTCTATTTCTATAACGTCCACAGAACTTCCGTTCTGAATTTGGACGCAGGCCGAACATACGCCGCAAGGATTTACAGTCGGACCGTTTTCGCAGTTAATGGATTTTGCGAGTATTCTTGCAATGGATGTTTTGCCTACGCCCCTGGTTCCCGTAAATATATATGCGTGGGAAAGCCTATCGTTTATTACCGCATTTTTCAAAGTTTGAACGATTGCATCCTGCCCTATTATCTCGTCAAAAATCCTTGGTCTATATTTTCGTGCAAGCACCTGGTACATTTTAATTATTATATCATTTTTTTGTTTTCTAAAGTTGATTTTTTAATAAAAAATTGCTAAACTTGAAAAACAATGCAAGAAAAGAACGATTTTATAGATTTCAAGGATTTTCCTAAAAATTACGATTACAAGTCGGTAGAGGAAAAAATATCTAAATATTGGGAAGACAACGATATTTATAAATTTTCTTTGGAAGATAAAGGAAAAGATATTTATTCGGTCGATACTCCGCCTCCTTATGTTTCGTCGGCGCATCTGCATGTCGGACACGTAATGAGTTACTCGCAGGCGGAATTTATTATAAGATATAAAAGGATGAAGGGTTATAACGTTTTCTATCCTATGGGTTTCGACGACAACGGTCTTCCGACCGAACGTTACGTAGAAAAAAAATATAAAATCAATAAATCTAAAATTACGAGAGAAGAATTTATAGATTTGTGCCTTAAAGAAACAAAAATAGGAATAGATATATATAAATCGCTATGGAGATCGGTCGGAATAAGCGCCGACTATAGTTTATCGTATTCCACGATAGACGAAAGATGCAGAAAGACCGCTCAGAAATCGTTTCTAGACCTTTACGGCAAAGGTCTTATCGAGCGGCGCAACGAACCTATACTTTGGTGTCCGCAGTGCAGGACTTCTCTTGCTCAGGCAGATGTAGTCATGGAAGAATTTACAGGCGTACTGTACGATATAGAATTTAAATCAGACGAAGGTAAAGGCCTTATTATATCTACGACACGTCCCGAACTGCTCGGAGGATGCGTCGCCGTTTACGCTAATCCGGCGGACGAAAGATATCGTTTTTTGGAAGGAATGAGCGTCAAAACTCCGTTATACAATAAAAACGTTCCGGTTAAATATGACGAGTCCGTAGATATGTCTTACGGTTCGGGTCTTATGATGGTCTGTACGTGGGGCGATGCGGAAGACGTTAAGAAATGGAAAGAACATAGTTTAGACACGGCAATTATAATAGACAGGTCGGGAAGATTAAACGAATTATCCGGCGGCTATAAAGGATTAAACGTCAGGGACGCTAAAAAAGGCATAGTTGAAGATTTAAGAAAAATGTCGCTGATAAAGTTGGAAAAGCCTCTGAATCATAACGTCGGAGTTCACGACAGATGTTCGACTCCGGTCGAATTTATTTTAGCAGAACAGTGGTTTATAAAAATTTTAGAAAATAAAGAAAAATTTATAGACGCAGGCAACAGGATGTCCTGGCATCCTCAGTTTATGAAAACCAGATACGACGAATGGATTAATAATCTTAAATGGGACTGGAATATTTCGAGGCAGAGATTTTACGGAGTTCCGTTTCCGGTCTGGTACTGTGCGGAATGCGGAGAAGTCGTCGTCGCATCAGAAAAAGAACTTCCCGTGGATCCCGCAGTAATTATGCCGGTAAACATGAAATGCAAAAAATGCGGCGGAAGCAAATTGATTCCCGAAAACGACGTTATGGATACTTGGATGACGTCCTCGCTTACGCCTCTTATAAACTCATTGTGGTCATACGAAGACGCCGAGAGCAAAAAACTTTATAATACTATTTATCCTATGGGGCTGCGTCCGCAGGCGCAGGAAATTATCCGCACATGGCTTTTTTATACGGTTGTAAAATCCGTTTATCATACGGGAGACATACCTTTTAAAGACGTAATGATAAGCGGATGGGGTTTGGACAAAAACGGCAAGAAGATGTCTAAAAGCTTGGGAAATTTTGTAAGCCCCGAAGAAATAACCGGCAAGTACTCGGCAGACGCCCTAAGATACTGGGCATCTAAGGCAAATTTAGGACAGGATCTTCGTTTCAGCGAAGAAGACGTTGCAAACGGCAGAAGATTGACCATTAAAATATGGAACGCCGCAAGATTTTTGATAACGAACGTAGAATCCGATTTTAATCCTTACGAAAAAAATGTAAAAGACCTTAAACTTAGCCGCATAGACGAATGGATATTGACGGAATTCGAAAACACGCTGAAATCTTGCGGCAATTATATGGAGTCTTATGAATATTCTCTGTGCATGAGAACGCTTCAAGATTTTTTCTATAATTCATACTGCGATAATTATCTTGAAATTATAAAAAACGTGTTTTGGGACGAAAGCGAAGAAAGCTCCGAAAGAAAAAAAACCGTGCTGAATATTATGTATTTTATTTCTTTAAATGCCGTTAAAATGTTTGCGCCTTTCATGCCGTTTATAACCGAGGAACTCTATCTGTCGTTCTATAAAAGATATGAAAAAGATAAAAGCATACATAAATCTTTTTGGCCGGAATTTAGAAACGATTTAATTTTTAAAGATTCTTTAAAATACTCGGCTGTATTGCTGAATATTCTTGATGCTTCAAGGAAATTGCGCACTAATTTAAATCTTCACCAGAATCATAAAGTTCATAAAATCTTAATTCAGGCGTTAAATCAGGACTATATAGAAATCATAAACGATATTTCCGGCGATATAAGGTCGGCAGTCAGGGCCGAGCGGTTAATATTTTCCGATCAAGCGGATTTTAAGGCGTCCGACGATAATATTTTAATAGCGTTAGAAAAATGAAATTGACTTTTTATAATTTTAATTTAATAATATAGCATAGATTTTTATAATTTTTTTATATAAGATAAACAGGAGAATTTCAAATGGCAAATCCAAAGAAAAGACATTCAAAATGCAGAAGGGATAAAAGAAGGACGCACGACAGCCTTACGCCCGTTAATTATTCAAAATGTCCTAATTGCGGCGAACCGCTTCTTCCGCACAGGATGTGTCCCAGCTGTAAAACTTACAAAGGTAGAAAAATAGTAGCAGAAAAAGCGCAGGAAAAATCTTAAATAAGCGGATACCATGCGCAAACTTGGAGACTGTTAATGATTAGAATAGCTTTGGACGGTTTCGGTTCCGATAAGGCTCCGGAACCTGAAGTTATGGGAGCTATAGCCGCAGTTGAGTCCAATAAGGATATAGAAATAACTATAACCGGCGATGAAACCGTTTTAAAGGATGCTATTAAAAAAAATAACTATAACGGCTCCAGAATTAAAATAGTTCATGCGCCTGAACGCATAACGATGGAAGATTCGCCTTCGGCTATAGTAAGAAATAAAAAAAATTCTTCAATGCGTATCGCTTACGAATTAGTAAAAAAGAATGAAGCAGATGCA
This sequence comes from Candidatus Acidulodesulfobacterium acidiphilum, assembly GCA_008534395.1. Lineage (NCBI taxonomy): Bacteria > Candidatus Acidulodesulfobacteriota > Candidatus Acidulidesulfobacterales > Candidatus Acidulidesulfobacteraceae > Candidatus Acidulidesulfobacterium > Candidatus Acidulidesulfobacterium acidiphilum. The sequence goes on along the minus strand of SHMQ01000001.1, from coordinate 24,716 downwards.
ATTATAAGCGCAGGAAACAGCGGTGCATCTCTGGCTATAGCCATGTTTGTTTTTAAAAGAATTAACGGAATAGACAGACCTGCGATTGCAACGATTATGCCTGCAGTCGGAGGATATACCGTTTTAATAGACGCAGGGGCTAACGTTGACGTTAAACCTTATCATCTTGCGGAATTTGCCATAATGGGTTCGGAATATGCTTCGTTTATGAAAGGAATAGACAATCCAAAGGTAGGATTGTTAAGCAACGGCGAAGAAGCATCTAAAGGTAACGATCTGACGAGGGAAGCATTTGCTATAATTAAAAATACCGATTTAAATTTTTACGGCTACGTGGAAGGAAGGGAAGTGTTTAACGGCAAAGTTGACGTCGTCGTTTGCGACGGTTTTACGGGAAACGTTATATTGAAAGCGGCGGAAACATTGGCGGAGACGATTTTTAATCTTTTAAGGGAAGAGATAAATAAAAGTTTTATGGCAAAGTGCGGTTTTTTTATGGCAAGAAAATCTTTAAAAAAATTTAAAAAGCTCGTGGACCATAACGAATACGGCGGAGCGCCGTTACTCGGCGTTAACGGAGCCGCTTTTATCGCTCACGGCGGAGCAAGTTCAAAAGCTTTAACGAGCGCAATATTGGTAGCAAAGCATTTCGTCGAAAAAGGCATAATACATAATATAAGCAATAAAATAGAAGCAAATGCCCAAAATATCCCAAATTAACTAATTATGGAGTTTAATTTAAGTTGATTTATTCAAAAATAACCGGTATCGGCTCTTTCGTTCCTAAAAAAGTGTTGACGAACGAAGAACTGTGCAATATAGTGGACACGTCCGACGAATGGATTATGTCCAGGACGGGCATAAAAGAAAGGAGAATTGCGGAAAAAGGTTTGACGACCTCCGACATAGCGGCGGCTTCCGCAAAAAAAGCCTTAGATGTTTCAGGTTTAAAACCGGAAGATATTGAGCTTGTGCTTGTCGGAACTATCACCCCTGATATGATTTTCCCGTCGACTGCCTGCATAGTACAGGACAAATTGGGACTTAAGAATGCGGCTGCTTTTGATATCAGTGCTGGATGCAGCGGTTTTATATATTCGTTGTCCGTAGCCGACAGTTTTATTAAATCCGGAAAATATAAAAATGTTTTAGTTATAGGAGCCGATCTGCTTTCAAGAATTACGGATTACGAAGACAGATCGACCTGCGTTTTATTCGGAGACGGGGGGGGCGCTGCGGTGTTGACGGCAAATATTCAAAATAACCGCGGTATTCTTTCTACACATATGCATTCCGAAGGCGGACACGACGATATTTTAATGCTTAAAGCCGGCGGCTCTTTGATGCCGGCCAGTCACGAAAGCGTCAACGGCCGCGAGCATTATATAAAAATGAAAGGTTCCGAACTGTTCAGATATGCCGTAAATTATCTTAAAGATATAGCCCAGGAAGCCATAGATTTTAACGGACTTAAACCGGAAGATATAGATTTATTCGTTCCGCACCAGGCCAACATCAGAATTATAGAAGCTACGGCAAAGAAATTAAAATTTCCCATGGAAAGAGTTTTCGTTAACGTGGAAAAATACGGAAATACTTCAAGCGGGTCGATACCGATTGCTCTCGACGAAGCTTATTCGTCGGGCAGAATTAAAGAAAACGACATAGTGCTTATAGATGCTATAGGCGCAGGTTTAACCTGGGCTTCTTCTATAATAAGGTGGTAGAATAAAATGATAAAATCTCCTATCTGCGATATTCTTGGAATAAAATATCCGGTATTTCAGGGCGGTATGGCATGGGCGTCAAACCACAGGCTTGCCGCGGCCGTTTCAAATGCGGGAGGTTTGGGTATTATAGGCGCCGGACAGATGCCGCCGGAACTTGTCGTGCAGGAAATAAGAAAAGCAAAAGAAAACACGGACAAACCGTTCGGAGTAAATCTTATATTGTATTTAAGCTATATCGAAGAGCTTATAGATGCGGTAATAAAAGAAAAAGTCGCGATAGTTACGACAGGGGCGGGCAATGCGGGCCCTTACATAAAAAAGTTTCATGATGCCGGAATAAAGGTTATACCCGTTATACCTTCTACGGCTCTTGCAAAAAGAATGGAAAAAGCCGGAGCGGATGCCGTAATTGCGGAAGGCACGGAATCGGGAGGACATATAGGAGAAATTACTACTATGGCTTTGGTTCCGCAGGTTGCCGATGCCGTTAATATTCCGGTAATAGCCGCAGGCGGCATTGCCGATTACAGGGGTTTTGCGGCGGCGTTATGTCTCGGCGCAAGCGGCATTCAAATGGGAACGAGGTTTCTTGCGACTAAGGAGTGTCATATACATCAGAACTGGAAAAATTCCGTTATAAAAGCGTCAGACAGAGATACCGTCGTTACGGGAAGACCGACCGGCCATCCCGTCAGAGTTTTAAAAAACAAGCTTGCAAAAATGTTTCTTGAGCTTGAAGAAAAATGCGCGCCTATCGAAGAATACGAAAAACTTGGAACAGGAAAATTAAAAGCGGCGTCGGTTGACGGAGATGCGGAAATGGGTTCTTTAATGAGCGGGCAGATAGCAGGCCTTATAAAAGAAGAAAAAACGGTCAAAGAAGTTATCGATGAAATTGTTTCGCAGACGGAAGCGTTTTTTAAAAACGCAGGAAAGTTTGTAGCGAATTAATTATATTTTGTTTATATAAAATTTATGGAAATAGAAAAATCTTTAAATTTAAATTCAAATATTGCTTTTGTTTTTCCCGGTCAAGGTTCTCAGCATATAGGGATGGGGAGAGATTTTTTTGAAAATTTTAACGAAGCTCGCCATATCTTGGAAGAATCTTCGGACATCTTAAAGCAGGATATGAAAGATTTAATTCTCGGCGGCAACGAAAGCGAGTTGAACTTGACGGAAAATACGCAACCTGCACTTTTGACCGTAAGCATTGCTATACTTAGAGTGATAGAAAAAGAATTCGGCTTAAAGCCGAAATGCGTATCAGGACATAGCTTGGGAGAATATACCGCAAATGTTTCTGCCGGAAGCATCGATTTTGATTACGCTCTCTTAATAGTCAAGAAAAGAGGATTGTTTATGCAGACGGCTTGTCCGGTAGGTTTCGGCAAAATGGCGGCAGTTATAGGCCTTGACGACGGCATAATAAAAAACGTTATAAAAGAAATAAATACTTCAAAAAATGAAGAAGGAGTTTTTATAGCAAACTTAAATTCTTCGGTTCAGACGGTAATATCCGGAATTTCGTCTTTTATAGACGAAACTTGTGCGCTGCTTAAGGAAAAAGGAGCAAAAAAAATAGTTATGATTCCAGTAAGCGCTCCGTTTCATACGCCTTTTATGGCTAAAGCAAAGGAAAACCTTTCATTGTTTATAGACGCAAACCGTTTTAACGATGCCGGTTTTGAAATATTTTCTAACGCAACGTCGCTTAATTATTTTAAAAAAGACGATGCCGTCAAACTGCTTTTAGAGCAGATAACGTCGCCGGTTATGTGGAAAGATTTAGTGATAAATATGGAGAAAATATCCGGAGTTACTAAATTTATAGAAATTGGACCGTCAAACGTATTAAGCGGATTAATTAAAAGAATAGATAAAAATGTAGACGCAGTCTCAATTAATTCCGTGGATTCGCTTAAAGAATTCGAGAAAATAAAATTAGAAAATTGATAAATTCATTAAATATAGGAGCGTTTTATGTCCGTTAAAATAGACCTGAAAGGCAAAGTTTCCGTTGTGACGGGAGGTTCTTCCGGAATAGGACTGTCTATATCTAAGGTTTTGCTTAATGCAGGCGCAAGAGTTATAATAATCGACATAGACGATAAAAGATTTGAAACCGTTAAGGATGAAATAAAAAAAATATCGGAAAATTTTGATTTTTATACTTCAAACGTTAAAAATTCAGAAAAAATTTCCGATACTGTTAATGCGATTATAGCTAAAGAATCTAAAATAGATATTCTCGTCAATAATGCAGGAATAGTTAAAGACGGCCTGCTTATAAGGATGAGCGACGAAGACTGGTTAGACGTTATAAACGTTAATCTTAACGGTATGTTCTATATTACCAAAAATGTATTAAAACATATGTTTAAGGCAAAGTCAGGAAGAATAATAAGCATAGCCTCGGTTATAGGAGAAATAGGCAATACGGGACAGGCTAACTATGCCGCTTCTAAAGCAGGAATTATAGCTTTTACAAAATCTATAGCAAAAGAATATGCGGCGAGAGGAATACTCGCAAATGCGATAGCCCCCGGATTTATAAGGACGGTAATGACGGATAAATTGCCTGAAGACGTAAAAGATGCTATTAAAAAAAGTATTCCTTTAAACAAAATAGCCGAACCGGAGGAGATAGCAAACGCCGTTCTCTTCCTGTGTTCGGAACTTTCAGCCTATATTACCGGCACAGTTTTAAACGTCAACGGCGGGATGTATATGTAATGCAGGGGCAGAATTGAATTCTGTTTTCAAGTTGTTATGGGGACAGAATTGAATTCTGTCCCCATAATATATAATATATAACAAGGAGGAGGTGAAAATAAATGTCAGTGGAGAGCAAGGTTAAAGAGATTATCGTCGAGCAGTTGGGAGTTACGCCCGATGAAGTTACAAACGAAGCTTCTTTCGTTGAGGATCTCGGAGCAGATTCTTTAGATACCGTCGAATTAGTTATGGCTTTCGAGGAAGAATTCGGAATAGAAATATCCGACGAAGATGCCGAAAAAATTAAAACGGTTCAGGATGCCGTTTCATATATCGACGAACATACAAAATAATATAATTTATTTACAATGTACTAAATTATTCTTATTATGGAAAAAATTAATTGCAAAAGAAGGGTCGTCGTAACAGGATATTCCATGATTACGGCGCTCGGCAACGACGCAGAAACTTCATGGGAAAGAATGATCAAAGGAGAAAGCGGCGTAGGACGCATTACAAGATTTGATACCGAAGGCTATACGACAAAAATAGCCGGCGAAGTTAAAGGATTTGATCCGGAAAAATTTATAGAAAAAAAAGAAGTTAAAAAGATGGATCAGTTCATACACTATGCCGTAGCAGCGTCTAAGATGGCTTTAGATATGTCGGGGCTTCAAATTAACGATGCTAACGCCCACAAGATAGGCGTTTGGATTGGAGCCGGCATAGGCGGTCTTATGACTATAGAAAAATATCACACTATGCTTTTAGAGAGCGGACCCAAAAAGATTTCCCCGTTTTTTATACCGATGCTTTTGATAAATCTTGCTCCGGGGCAGGTTTCTATAATGACCGGAGCAAAAGGGCCTAACGCAAGTACGGTATCGGCTTGTTCAACCGGTACAAATTCTATCGGAGACGCTTATAAAATTATTGCAAGAGGCGATGCCGACGCAATGATAGCCGGAGGAGCCGAATCGACTATATCGCCTCTGTGTATTTCGGGTTTTAACGCTATGAAAGCTCTTTCCACAAGGAACGACGAACCCGATAAGGCTTCAAGGCCGTTTGATAAACAAAGGGACGGTTTCGTAGTCAGCGAAGGCGCAGGCATATTAATTTTGGAAGAAATGAATTCCGCGCTTGAAAGAGGAGCAAAAATATATGCCGAGATAGTAGGATACGGAGTGTCTTCGGACGCATATCATTTATCTACGCCGGATCCCGAAGCTAAAGGCGCGTATTACAGCATGAAAAATGCGATTGAAGACGGAGGGATAAATCCAGCCGACTTGGATTACGTAAATGCCCACGGGACGTCGACTTATTATAACGATTTAAATGAAACCAAAGCTATAAAACAGCTTTTTGGAGATAAAGCGTATAAACTTAAAATAAGTTCTATTAAATCTATGATAGGGCACTCATTAGGAGCCGCAGGAGGAATAGAGGCGGTTGCTACAGTGTTGACCGTTAAAACGGGAATTATACCGCCGACTATTAATCTTGAAGAAAGGGATGAAGAATGCGATCTGGATTACGTCCCTAACACGGCTCAAAAAGGGGACATAAAGTTTGCCATATCGAATTCTTTCGGCTTCGGCGGCACTAACGCTACGTTAGTCTTTAAAAAATGGGAGGGTTGATACATACATGATATATTTAGGTTCTGATCATGCCGGTTTTGAATTAAAAGAATCTATAAAAGATGCGCTTGAAAAAAAAGGCGTAAAGTATCTCGATATTGGGACGGATTCTTTAAAGAGCGTGGATTATCCGGATTATGCGCTGAAAGTAGCCGAAAAAGTCAAAGAAGATAAAGATGCAAATTCTTTTGGAATATTAGTATGCGGTACCGGAATAGGAATGGAAATAACGGCAAATAAAGTTGACGGGATCAGGGCGGCGTTAGTATACGACGAATATACTTCGCAGGTTGCGAAAGAGCATAACAACGCTAATATAATAACGATGGGCGGAAGGACTACTACTCCCACGGAAGCATTAAGATTTATAGACAGGTTTATGTCTGCAAAATATGAAGGAGGCAGGCATGAAAACAGAATTAATAAAATAAGTTCTATAGAGAAACTAAATATATAAAAATATTTAAAAAGGTGAAAATAAATTGGATTTTAAAAATCTTGAAGAAACAGATATCGAAGTTTACGAGTTTATAAAAAAAGAGGTCAACAGACAAAGAAACTCAATAGAATTGATAGCTTCCGAAAATTTTGTATCTCCTGCGGTTATGCAGGCGCAGGGTTCCGTTTTAACGAACAAATATGCGGAAGGATATCCAAAAAAAAGATATTACGGCGGATGCGGCTATATAGACGATATAGAACAGCTTGCAATAGACAGGATTAAAAAAATATTTAACGCCGAATATGCAAACGTTCAGCCTCATTCCGGATCTCAGGCAAATATGGCCATATTTTACGCTTTTTTAAAACCCGGCGATACCGTTCTCGGAATGGATTTATCCCACGGAGGACATTTAACTCACGGAAGTCCCGTAAATTTTTCAGGCAAATATTTCAATATTATTCCTTACGGAGTAAATAAATCTACGGAGACTATAGACTACGAAGAATTAAGAAAAATAGCCATAGAAAATAAACCTAAAATGATAATTGCCGGCGCAAGCGCATATCCTAGAATTATAGATTTTAAAAAATTCAAGGATATAGCAGATGAGGTTGGTTGCTATCTTATGGTGGACATGGCGCATATAGCCGGATTGGTAGCGGCGGATCTTCATCCAAACCCAGTACCTTATGCCGATTTTGTAACTACTACGACGCATAAGACGCTAAGGGGTCCCAGAGGAGGAATTATACTTGCAAAGGCTAAATACGAAAAGGAGCTTAACTCGGCAATATTTCCAGGAATTCAGGGCGGTCCGCTCGAGCATGTAATTGCCGCAAAAGCCGTGGCTTTCAAAGAAGCGTTAAGCGAAAATTTTAAAAATTATCAGAGGCAGGTCGTGTTTAATGCCGCGGCTCTTGCCAATACGCTTCAAAGTAACGGTTTTTCCTTGATATCCGGCGGTACGGATAATCACTTGATGCTTGTAGATTTCAGAAAATCGGAAATGACCGGCAAACAGGCGGAGGCATTACTAGACGAAGTAGGTATAACAGTAAATAAAAACAAGATTCCGTTCGACGAAAGATCTCCTTTCGTTACAAGCGGAATAAGGATAGGTACTCCGGCGGTTACGACAAGAGGCATGAAGGAAAACGAGATGGTAAAAATAGGCGAATTTATAGTAGAAGTTTTAAAAAATCCCGGCGACGAAACAGTCAAAAACGACATAAAACAAGAAGTACATGCTTTATGCGCCAAGTTCCCTCTGTATGAAACATTATTATGAAATGCCCTTTTTGCCTTAACGACGACGACAAAGTCGTAGATTCGAGAATATCGAAAGACGGTAGATCTACTAAACGAAAAAGGCAGTGTAACGTCTGCGGAAAAAGGTTTACGACTTTAGAAACCGTTATTTCTTCATCTCCTTTAATAATTAAAAAAGACGGAAGAAGAGAATCGTTCGACAGGCAAAAAGTTCTCAACGGTTTAATAAAAGCATGCGAGAAAAGGCCCGTTCCGTACTACAACATAGAAGAAATAGTAATTTCAATAGAGAAATGGTTCGAGGAAACTAATTTAAAAGAGATAAAAAGCGAAGAAATAGGAAAGCATGTCTTAAATAAATTAAAAAATTTGGATGCAATAAGTTACGTCCGGTTTGCTTCCGTCTATCTTTCCTTTAAAGATATAAACGAGTTATACGAAAATGTCTCCGAACTCATCAAAAAAAAATCTTAATAAACATACATACGACAAAGACGAATATTTTATAGCCAGAGCTTTAAATCTTGCAAAAAAAGGACAAGGATTAACTTCTCCCAATCCAGCCGTCGGAGCCGTAGTAGTTAAAAACGGTATTATAGTCGGCGAAGGATTTCACGAAAAAGCGGGTCAGCCCCATGCGGAAGTTATAGCTTTAAATAATGCGGGAAAAGATGCCGAAGGCGGTACTATATACGTAACGTTAGAACCGTGCAGCCATTTCGGAAAAACTCCTCCGTGCGTGCATAAAATTAAAGAGTCCGGAATAAAAAGAGTAGTATCGGCGATTAAGGACCCAAACCCTTTGGTATCGGGAAAAGGATTGGAATATTTACTAAATAACGGTATTGAAGTAAAAGACGGCGTTCTCTCAAAAGAAGCTAATCGGATTAACGAAATTTTTTTTAAATACATAACTACGGGTATGCCTTTTATAACCGTTAAAGAGGCCGTTACTTTAGACGGAAATTTGGGCTATAAAACCGATACAGAAAAAGTATATATCTCGTCGCCTAAATCTTTAGAATATACTCATTATATCAGGTTTATCAACGATGCCGTGATGATATCGGCAAAAACCCTAATAAAAGACGACCCTTCGTTAGACGTTAGAATAAATAAATCCGATATGAAAGAAAAATTTCTAAAAAAAAGATGGACTAAAATAGTTTTAGATTCTTATTTAAATACTCCTCCGAACTCAAAAATTTTTAAAAGTCACGGCGATGTTTTAATTTTTGCTTCAAATGATTACGATGAAGCAAAGGTGAAAAGAAAAAAGCAATTAGAAGAAAAAGGTGCAATTATAGCAGATGTATATTATAATATTAAAGAAGGTAAAAAATTATTAAACTTGGAATATGTGTTTAAAAAATGCGGTGAATTAAAAATAACCGGAATATTAGCAGAAGCCGGTCCGGAACTTTTTAGTTCGCTGATAAAAGAAAAATTTTGCGATAAATTAATTTTTAATGTTACTCCTTATATTTTAGGAAGAAAAAACGGGTTAGATTTGTTTGGACTGATAAATTTTGAATTTAACGAAAAAATTAATTTTTCAGATTTAACCGTAAAAAAAATTAAAGACGATGTATTTTTATCGTATTATCCCGAATTTGCTTAGACCGCTATATTTTAGCGTAGAAGTATAAATATATTAAATTTTAGGATAATGTATATTTTATGTTTACCGGTATAATAAAAGAGCTTGGGAAAGTTAAATCTATAAGCGGAGGCGTTATTTCGATAGCCGTAAAAGGCGCCGGAAAAAGCGCATATATAGGGCAGAGTATTTCGGTTAACGGAGTCTGCCTTACTGTGAAAAAAATAGCTTATCCGGTTTTATCTTTCGATTATACGCCTGCGACGTTTAATGCGTCCGCGTTAAAATATTTGAAAATTAACGAAGCCGTAAATATAGAACCGGCTCTTTCGGTTAATTCGGATATCTCGGGACATTTTGTTCTAGGACACATAGACGGCATAGGGAAAATAACCGAAACTAAAAAATTCGGCAACTCTATAATAATCGGCATAAAAATAACGCATTCGATAGACGATAATTTAGAAAAATACATAATCGCAAAAGGTTCGGCGTCTATTGACGGAATCAGCCTTACGGTTAACGAAGTTAAAAGCGATACATTTTTAGTCAGCATTATTCCGTTAACATATAGAGAAACTAATCTTAATTATAAAACTACCGGCGATTACGTAAATATCGAATCCGATATAATAGAAAGAACGGTCGTCAGCCGTTTAAACGATTTAGGAGCGTCGAAACTTATCCGCGGCGGCGAAGGTAATGCGGTCAAAGAAAGAAACGGCTACGGCAAAGCGGGGGGCGTGACGATGGAATTTTTAACCGAAAACGGGTTTATTTAAAAATTATAGCGCATATATATTAATTATAGTATTGTGGATTGCATTAAAAAAAGGAGATGACCGATTATGAGTTTAGCTACCGTAGAAGAGGCGGCTGCAGATATAAAAGAAGGTAAAATGATTATACTCGTCGACGACGAGGACAGGGAAAATGAAGGAGATTTAGTAGTAGCGGCAGAGCATACCACCCCTGAAATTATAAACTTTATGACGAAATATGCCAGAGGCTTAATATGCCTTACGCTTACCGAAGAAAAAGCCGACAGTTTAGATCTCCCGCCTATGGTGGTTAATAACGAGTCAAAATTTACTACGGCGTTTACTGTTTCTATTGAGGCTAAAGAGGGAGTTACGACCGGCATCTCTGCGCACGACAGGGCGAAAACTATATTAACGGCTATAAAGGACGACGCAAAACCCTCAGACCTGGTAAGACCCGGCCATATTTTCCCTCTTAGGGGTAAAAACGGCGGCGTATTAACAAGAACCGGACAGACGGAAGGCTCTATAGATATAGCCAGAATAGCAGGTTTAAAGCCATACGGAGTTATATGCGAAATAATGCACGACAACGGAACTATGGCGAGGATGCCTGATTTAATAGAGTTTTCAAAAAAATTCGATATTAAAATTTTAACTATTAAAGATTTGATAAATTACAGGCTTAAACATGAAAAACACGTTAAGCGGCTTGTCGAATCTAAAATTCCTACCGAATTTGCAGGGGATTTTAAAATTATAGCTTATTCTAACGATATAGACTTTGAAGAACATGTTGCTTTAGTTAAGGGAGAAATTAACAAGAATGAACCCGTTTTGGTGAGAGTCCATTCGCAGTGTCTTACCGGAGATATTTTCGGATCTATGAGGTGCGACTGCGGAGACCAGTTAAAGGCGGCTATGAAAATGATAGACGAGGAAGGCAAAGGCGTAATACTTTATCTAATGCAGGAAGGCAGGGGAATCGGCTTGGTAAATAAATTAAAGGCGTATAACCTTCAAGACGAAGGCTACGATACGGTAGAAGCAAACGAAAAATTAGGATTTAAAGCCGATTTAAGGGAATACGGCGTAGGCGCTCAAATTTTGGTCGATATAGGAGTAGGGAAAATGAGGCTTATGACTAATAATCCTAAAAAAATAATAGGGCTTGAAGGATACGGACTAAGTGTAGTCGAAAGGGTCCCCATAGAGATATGTCCTAACGAAACCAATAAACATTATTTGGAAACTAAAAAAGAAAAAATGGGACATCTGCTGAAAATTAAGTAAAACCATAATTATAATTTAATTATTTAATTTAAGGGAGTATGCAATGGGAATGCACGGTTTTAATTTGATTGAAGGAGAGCTGAAAGCCGCCGGTTTTAAATTCGGCATAGTTATATCGAGATTTAACGATTTTATTAACGGCAAACTTTTGTCCGGAGCCTTAGATTATCTTAAAAGAGCTGGCGCTGTGGATGATAACGTTTCCGTAGTAAAAGTCCCCGGAGCGTTTGAAATTCCTATGGCTGTAAAAATGCTGCTGGAAACAAAAAAATATGACGCCGTAATATGCTTGGGAACGTTAATAAGAGGCGAGACCACTCACTTTGACCTTTTATCTAATCAAGTTACGAAATTAATTTCCGAACTTTCGATTCATTATAACGTTCCGGTAAGTTACGGAATTATAACTGCGGAATCAATAGAACAGGCTATATCGCGCGCAGGAACTAAGATGGGCAATAAAGGTTTCGATGCCGCAATGTCTGCGGTCGAAATGGCAAGTCTTTACGCAAAAATTAAGAAGAGCTGAAAATAAAAAGCCGTATATGACCAAAAGAAGAAAAGCAAGAGAGCTGGCGTTGCAGTTTTTATACGAAGAAGACGGCGATATAAGCAACTTGGATTATAAAATAAACAGATTTTATAACGATTTTGCGGTGGAAAGCCTAAAGAGAGACGGATTTATAAAAACAAAAGAAGATTTAAATAAAAAGAAAGATACAGCGGAAATATTAGATTTTTTTTCTTCAATAGTTAAGGGAACGCTGATAAATTTAAAAAAAATCGACGAAGTAATAAAAAATATTTCCAAAAACTGGAGTATAGAAAGAATGTCGCGCGTGGACAGAAATTTATTGAGGCTTTCTATTTACGAGATTATTTTTGCGCCTGAAACTCCCAAAAACGTCGTTATTAACGAGGCGGTAGAAATCGCAAAAAAATTTGGAAACGACGAATCTCCTGCATTTATTAACGGTATTTTAGATGCGGCGATAAAGGTTAAATAAGTTAATTCGGCAGATAAAACTTAACTAATCAAATTAGAAAGGGGTAAAAATGGAGAACAAACAACTATTAAATTACGGCATTAACGTACTCGACATCAGAGGGCTTTGCTGAGGCCCTCCGGTATGGGCGGTCGTCCGTAAACTTAAAACTTTGAAACAAAACGATATCTTAACCGTAATTTCGGATAAGGATTCTTTGTTAAACGATATACCCGCATTATGTTCTTTAATGGGCGTGCAGTTGCTAAATGCGGTAAACTTAAAAGACCTTTATGTATTTTTCATAAAAAATAAAAACTGGGAATAAATAAAAATGTTAAGAAACAATAATAGAGCTGTCGACGAAATGAGACCTATGCTTATAACTCCGGGTTATATGAAATATGCCGAAGGTTCTTGTCTCGTTGAAGCGGGAGATACTAAAGTAATATGCACCGCATCCGTAGATTATAAGGTGCCGCCGTTTTTAAAAGACAAAGAAGAAGGATGGCTTACGGCGGAATATTCGATGCTCCCAAGGTCTGCGCAAAGCAGAATACCGAGGGATTCGTCAAAAGGAAAAGTAAACGGGCGGGCGCAGGAGATACAGAGATTAATCGGCAGGTCGCTTAGGTCGGTTATTAATTTTTCATATTTTCCCGGCATAACTATTCTTATAGACTGCGACGTTATAAACGCCGACGGCGGAACGAGAACGGCTTCCATAACCGGCGCTTACGTAGCCGCATACTTAGCGTTTTTAAATCTCATAAAACAAGAAAAAATTGAAAAAATGCCGTTTTACGACTCCGTCGCCGCAATAAGCATAGGCATAGTAAACGGAGAAATTCTGGTAGATTTAGATTATTCGGAAGACTCGACCGCCGATCTGGATTTTAATTTTATAATGACGGGCAGCCAAAAAATTATCGAAATTCAGGGATGCGCCGAAAAAACGCCTATAGAATTTGAAGTTCTCGACAAACTTTATAACCTTTCTAAAAAGGCGGTTGCAAAAATCACGGAATTGCAGAATAATGCAATATCCAATACGGCAATATAGTTTTTTTATTAGAATCCTCTTTATTTTCTAAATACATACGACTATTTTATTCTTTAATCAAATTCATCATGTCAAAACAAATTTTGTTAAAAATATTAGATTTTATGATAAAATACAAATAAATTAATATTTTTCACAGTAAATATATCAAAAAACAATGAGACTTTCCGATTTAGAAAAAAGGGTATTGATAGAACAGGCAAAAAAATACTTCGGCAATAATGCTAAAGTTTATCTTTTCGGAAGCAGAATATACGACGATAAGAAGGGCGGAGATATAGATATATTAATTGAAACTGATAAAGATATCGAAAAACTTGCAGAACTTAAGTTTTTAACAAGCTTTCGCAGGCTTGCGGCAGACAGAAAAGTGGATTTAATAGTAAAAACTCCTTCTTCTCAATTTAAGCCTATTCAGGAAACGGCTAAGAACGAGGGAATTTTACTATGTTAGAAGAAACGCTTGAAATTATTGATATTAATATAAAAAGAGCCGAAAGCGATTATAAAGAAATAAAATCTTGGAATGCGTTAATGCCGCAATTTTTTGACGACGATAACAAAAGGCGCGTTATAGATTCTTTTATTTTTCGTTTTATTAAAATTCAGGACTTAATGGGCGAAAAGCTTTTTAAGGAAGTTTTGGCGAGTTTAGGAGAATATAAAAGAAATATGTCTTTTATAGACATTCTTGATAAAATGGAAAAATTAGAAATAATAGACAGCGCAGATAAATGGAATGATTATAGGGAATTAAGGAACGGTTTATCGCATGAATATCCTCTTAATGAAGAGGAAATCGTAAAAGATATAAAACTGGCGACGACGGTCTTCGAAGATATTTGTAATGTTTATTTAAACATAATAAAATATCTTAAAAATAAAAAAATAATTTCTTGACAATTTTTTCGTAATATGCCAAAATTATAAAAAATACGGCAATGGGGTTTGCCTAACCGCTTTGTATAAATACAAGCTAATAACTCCTACATCGCATATTGGTTGACGCAGTATTATAAGCGTTGCCGATTTATTGATTAAACGTAATGTAGAAAAAGGAGTATCGGCTTATTATAATGAGCGGCTATCTAAATTTATGCCTAAATTCGACCGTTTTTCAAGTCTTTCAGGTTCTAACGGTTATATTAAGTTCTCCATTTATCGCAGGGTTTATATCGAAAGCGGAAGAAATCATAGAAGGCAAGACCGGACCGTCGGTTTTTCAGCCATATTACGACCTCTATAAACTTTTTCATAAAGAAATTTTAATACCGAAGGATGCATCGTTTGTCTTTAGGTCGGCTCCGTTTGTTTCTTTTATTTCGATGATACTCATAACCCTTCTGATTCCTGTTTTAACGGCATATCCGCTTCCTCTCGGGTTTATGGGCGATATGCTGGGCGGAGCGTTTCTGTTTTCTCTTTCATCATTTTTTATAAATATTGCGTCCCTTGACCTCGGCACAAGCTATGGCGGGTTAGGTTCTTCGCGCGCCACCCTTCTTGCCATTCTTTCCGAACCTACCTTAATTCTTGTTTTTGTAGGCGTTGCTTTAATCGCAAAATCGACTCTTCCTTATGTTATGCTTCATACTATAACTGCGTCCCTGCCTCTTTATTTCAGTTCGCCGCATTTTATGATAATTGCCGCCTTTTTCCTGTTATTTTTAGCCGATACGGACAGGAGGCCTATTAACGCTTCTACCCATGCCGAGATGAGTATGATTGAGGAAGCTAGGATTTTACAATACTCGGGGCCGTATCTGGCATTATTAAAATGGGCGGGATACATGAAGCAGTTTTTACTTTTAGTTATTTTTTTGAACGTTCTGGTTTTTCCATGGGGTTTAGCTGTAAATCATACGCCGGTCTCTCTTATTATAGCTATAGCAACCCTTGTTATAAAAATGCTTGCAATCGGGGTAATCGCCGCAGTGATAGATACGGCAATTTCAAGATTAAGGTTTTTCAGGTATCAAGAATATTTCGGAGCCGCGTTTGTTTTAAGCGTGCTTGCCATAATGACTTTTCAATACAAGGGGTTTTAAAAAATGCTTGGATACTCAATGCCGCTTTACATTTACGTTATCGAAGACCTTCTGGTATCGATGGTTCTTTTGTCCTCGTTCGTAATGCTGAGTTCTAGATGGATTTCGTTTTATATACACGCTTACGGTTTCCAGTCATTTTTAATATTCGTCCTTACCCTGATTCTGGGAATAGAAGCCCAAAGCGTAGATTTGTATCTTGTCGCTTTTTTAACGCTTTTCGTAAGAACTATATTTGTTCCTTACATTCTTTTAAAAATGATAAAAAAATTTAACATTAAAGAAGAAGTAAAATTGACCCTTAAAATACCGTTTTCAATTATTTCAGGCGTTGTTTTAACGGTTTTTGCCTATTTTTTGATATACAGATTGATTTCCCCGTTTTCTTCTAAAATAGTCGTAAATGTTGCTTCAATTGCTTTAAGTTTAATATTTGTAGGATTTTTTATGATTATCTCGAGATTTACTACGATAACGCATATTTTGGGACTTCTTGTTATAGAAAATGGAATATTTCTTTTATCGGTCGTCGTAGTTCCAACTCTTCCGATAATAGTAGAGCTGGTAGTTTTATTCGATATTCTGGTAACGGTAACGGCAATGCTGATTCTTTCGATGTTTATGAAGATGCGGACGGGATCATTTTCCACTTCTATGTTAAACAGACTGGTAGGTTAAAATCATATGAATATGAAACTTTTTATAGTTATAGTTTTGATAATTCCGATAGTCGCATCTTTAAGTTCTTATATTTTAAAAAATAAAAGATTTGCGGAATACATAAGTCTTTTAGCATCTTCTTTAGATATTATAGGCGCGTTTATTATTCTTTATTTTGTGTTAAATTTTAAACCGATTTTTTTGTTTAATAATGCGATAGCAATAGACAAATTTTCCGCTTATTTAATTCTGCTTGTAAGTATAGTTTATTTTCTTTCGTCTATTTACAGTATTTCATATATGAGGCTCGCTATAAATAATGAAAAGATGACCGAAAATGAATTTTTTAGGTATGAACTTTTTTTTAATCTTTTTGCGTTGACTATGCTGGTTGCCCCTATGATTAATAATATGGCGGTTTACCTTATAGATATCGAACTTACGACTATTACAAGCTCCTTTTTGGTAATATCCGAGGTTACCGAAAAATCTATAGAAGCTGCATGGAAATATATTTTAGTAGTGTCTTCCGGAATATCGCTTGCTCTTCTAGGCACAATCTTATTCTACCTTTCAGGAAACATTCCTGGAAGCGCAAACATAGTTTCATCTTTAGACTGGACGGTTCTTGGTTCAAATGCCGTTTATCTTAACGAAGGTATAGTGCGTATAGCTTTTGTATTAATAGTAATAGGATTAGGGACAAAAGTAGGACTTGCTCCTATGCATACATGGGTTCCCGACGCCTATTCGGAAGCACCTTCTCCCGTATCGGCTATGCTATCGGCATCCTTAGAAAACGTAGCCCTATACGGTATTATTAGATATTTCGGTATTGCCGGAAAAAGCTTAGGGTTCGGTTATCCCGAGGTTATACTTATTGCTGTAGGCATATTCTCAATTTTTATAGGAGTAATGGGAATAATTTACCAAAACAGTTCAAAAAGGCTTTTTGCTTATTCCAGCATAGAGCATATGGGAATAATTACTTTAGGTTTCGGTCTTGGCGGAATATTTGGAACGTTTGGGGCGCTTTTACAGATGTTGGGACACACCCTGACAAAATCTACAATGTATTTCGGCGCCGGGAATTTTTTACATAAGTTCAAGACTAAAAATATTAAAAAAATCAAGGGAGTTTTTCATATTATGCCGAAAACCGCTTTTTTGTTTTCTATAGGTTCCGTTGCGTTGATCGGAGTTCCTCCGTCGGTAATCTTTATAAGCGAATTTTTAATTATACTTCAGAGTTTAAAAGACGGTTATTACTTGATAGCTGTTATATTAATAGGTTTTTTATTAGCTGCTTTTATAAGCTTACTCACGAAATCTGGTTCAATGGTTTTCGGTAAAGCGGACGAAAATTTTAACGAGGAAAGAGGCGATTTTTCGCCGTTTTCATATGTGCCTATGTTACTGCCGCTCGCGGCATCGTTAATTTTAGGATTTTATATTCCAAGCGGTCTGCATAATTTATTAATTGGGATAGTCCATATCATAAATTTTAAAATAAAATAAAATAAAAATTTACAAAAGTTATGAATCACGGCAAATATAAATTTTTGGGAGATTACGAGTTTATCTGGGGTCCGGTAAGAAAAGGCGTTTCCGAGTCTATTTTATTTAATTTTCTGTCGTCGGGGGAAGAGCTTCATAATTTAGAAATTACGGCAGGTTATAAGACAAGAAATGTTAAAACCATTCTTGCCGGAAAAAGAAATTTATACGAACAGATTTTGCTTATAGAGAGAATATCGGGACTTCACGCTTTTTCCGCATCCCTGAGCTGCTGCCTCGGCGTTGAAGATTTCTTAGGGCTTAAGGATAAAATACATAATAATATTAAAATTCTGCGAATGTTTTTTGCAGAATTTGAAAGAATCAGAAACCATATAGAAAATTTATCGGAAATAGCCGAGTCCACCTATATTCAGGTTCCTTCCGCTTTATATGCCTATCATGCGGAGGCGTTAAAACAGTTGTCTCATAAGTATTTAAAATCCCGTTATTTTATGGGCATTAACGAAATAGGCGGAATCAGAGTAAATTTATCGCTCGAAGATATCGAAAATATTTTTAATTCCGTAAGATTAATCGTAAATAAAGTTCAGGAAATAATTAAAAAAAATATGGAAACAAAATCCCACATAGACAGATTGAAGACTACCGGAAAAATAGATTTAAAAACGGCAAAGCGGTTCTGCGCAAAAGGAGTTGCAGCAAAAAGCGCAGGTATTTCATCAGATTTAAGAATAAACAGGCCGTATCTTTTATACGGTAAAATAAACGTTAAACCCGTCGTATTTGAAGACGGAGATGCTTTTTCGAGATATATGGTCAGAATTGAAGAAATAGGGCAGTCTTTAAATATACTTGAATACTGTCGCGATATGCTTAAACGAAACGGATTTCGTTACACGGCGGATTATTTATCGAAGCGGGAAGAATTTGAAGAGTCGAAGGATTTGGAAAACCGATATTTTAAAGACGAAAAGTCAAAGCACGGTTTTGGATACGCGGAATCGTCCGAAGGAGCAATTTTTTGTTATATAAAAGATTTTGACGGTACTATTTTTAAAAAAATAAGCATAAAATATCCGTTTGAAAATAATTATAAATTGTTTGCCTGCGGTACAAAAAATACGATGATGATGGATTTTAACATAAACGAGACGAGTTATAATTTTTCCGTTGCGGCATTGGATAAATGAAGCGGAACAAAAACAATAAAGTTAAAAAAATCAATATAATAATGAATTATAATATAAGGATTAAAGCATAATGGCTTTCTGGACTTATAACGGATTAAAATTCGGAATAAAATCGGTTAAATTTCCTAAAGAAAACGATTTTTACGACGGGTTTATCTCATCGATAAAAATAAATGAACGGAAATGTTTAAATTTGACAAAAAAAGACAACGAGCGGGAACGGAAATGCAGGGAGTGCGAACTTGTTTGTCCGACGAAAGCAATAAACCTGAGTAATTTATCCGGTGAAGAAGAAATAAAGGAATGTGCGCCGTTAAAAGTTATCGATGCGGAAAGGTGTATTTTTTGCGGATTGTGCATAGACGTTTGTATCGATGTTAACGGCTCAGGAGGTATCGGCGCAATAAGTTATGCAGCAGGATTAGATTTCAATATACGTCCGCGAAATTATACGGCCGATAAAAAAATTTTTAAAAAATCGTTATTTGTTAAACATATAGATACGGGTTCTTGCGGGGCGTGCGAATCGGAAATAAACGCGTTAAACAATCCGTATTACAATATGCACAGGTTAGGAATATTTATTACGCCAAGTCCAAGGTTTGCCGATGTTTTGCTTGCGACCGGAACTTTTACGGAACGAATGAAGGAGGTATTTTTAAATGTTTTAGATAATATTCCGAAACCGAGGTTTATCGTTTTGGCAGGTTCATGCGCTATTTTCGGCGGCATTTTCGAGAACGAAACGGCAAAGGGGGCGGAGGATTCAAACCTGCTTGCTTTACTCGATAACGAAAACGTAATTATGCTGCCGCACTGTCCGCCAAATCCTTTTGAAATATTAAACGTTTTGCTGTTAATAAAAAATGGCGGTTTAAAATGATGTATAATTATTATTATCTATTTTTACTTTTTTCGTTATCCGGCGTTATTGTTTCGATGATAGGTTTGATTTCGGGGGATAGATTTAAATCCATACCCTTCGTTTTTTCAAACATTCTATATATGGCGGCTTCCTTTACGGCTGTTTTATATTCGGTAATTTCGTTTATGGAAGCGGGAAATCTTTTAAACCTGTCGTTTCAGATTGGAAGATTTTTTCCGGCAGGCAGAATAATATTAAAATTCGACCCGCTAAGCGATTTTTTTATACTGTTTATTTTTTCGGTATTTTTTTATATAGCCCTCTACCAGATAAAATATATCGAAAAGATAGGGCGAGAGATAAATACGCCGCTTTTTTCGTTCCTGTTCGGCATAATGCTTATCAGCGTTTATTACGTCATTATTTCTTTTAACGGCTTTATATTCATAATTTTTTGGGAAATTATGGCGGTATCTTCCTATTTTCTTGTAATGACCAAACATTATGTCAAGGGAACCAAGAGGGCAGCTTTTTTAATGGCGGTCATAATGGAAATAGGCGCAATGCTTATAATAGTCGGTTTAATAATTTTATATTTGCATGCAAATAGTTTTAATTTCGAAACGCTTAAAAGTTTAACGATGCCGGCTTATGTAAAAGAAATAGTTTTTCTGTTGTTTTTATTCGGTTTCGGGGCAAAAATGGGCATAGTTCCACTTCATATATGGCTGCCTGAGGCTCATCCCGCGTCGCCTTCAGGAGTGTCCGGAGTTTTAAGCGGCGTGTTGACGTCCTGCGGAGTTTACGGGGTCATCAGGTTTGGACTTTATGTTCTTCATCCGCTAAACACTGCGTTAATGCTTGGTTCAATCGTATTGATTATTGCGGCGTCAACGATGTTTTTCGGCGTTTTATATATGTCTCAGACGCATGATATTAAAGTGCTGTTGTCATATTCTACCGTCGATAATATGGGTTTGATATTAACCGGAATAGGCGCATCGCTTTATTATAATTATTTCGGTTTGGCCGGTCTCTCAGCGCTTGCTCTCGTCGCCTCGCTATATGCTCTAATAAATCATGCGTTTTTTAAAAGCCTTTTATTTATGGGTTCGGGAAATATAGAATATGAAACGGGAAGCCACGATATCGATAAATTCGGAGGAATTTTAAAAGGCATGCCTTTGACCGGAGTGCTTATATTTATAGGGATTTTATCCGCCGCCGGAATTCCGCCGCTTAACGGGTTCGTTTCCGAATGGCTCAATCTCGAGGTTGTTTTTTTAGGTTTTCATATAAGTTCCGTTCTTCCAAGGATACTTATTTTTACGGTAGGAGCCATAATGGCTTTAAGTATGGCCGTTGCTGTTTCGACTTACGTAAAATTATACGGACTTACGTTTCTCGGTTTGCCGAAGTCAAAGGAAGCAAAACAAGCGAAAGAAGTTCCGTTTTCTATGAATATAGCCCTTTTAATACCGGCGCTTATCGGCATATCGTTGGCGGGCTTTATGTTTTTATATACTCCGGTTCTGTCAAAAGTATCGCAGTCTATATATCACATTAATATTAGCGGTAAAATATTAAAAAATTATATATTTATACCTTATTACAGCTCGTTTTCTGCGTCAAGCCCTGTTTACCTGTTTTTCGTATCTATCGCGTTTATATTAATCCTTTATATTTTATATAAAACTATAGTAAAACCCAAGCAGCGTTTCGTGGATTACGCATGGACAGGCGGCGGAAGCAAAAATTTAATAAATCCGCATGCGCAGGTATCGGCGCTGGGTTTTTCCAATGCTTTAAGAATTATGTTTAATCTTGTTTATAAAAAAAGAAGCAGGGTACATGTTCAAAGCGAAACATCAAAACATCCTCACGAACTTAAAAACCCTTTTCCTTACTCGTCTTATTATCATAATTCAAGCGGTTACGGCTCTTATATATTTCCGCTTATCGAATATTATCTATATCTGCCCCTGATAAAACTGTTCGAAAAAATCAGTTCCGTAACGACCGAACTTATGCAGAACGGTTCTTTAAATTTGTACATATTTTATATATTCTTCGTCTTTATCGCGGCTTTTTTTATAATCGTTATGATACCCTTGTAAAATTTATAATGCAGGAGGGACAGTTTCAAAACGAAACGATAAAAAAGCAATATTTTATTTATTTTAGTGTTTTTTAAAAGGCAGGGAGATTAAATTAGTCTTATGCGGTTTTTCATCAGCGTCGAGATCTTCAGCCTCTCCGGCTTCCGTCGTAAATACATCCATGCCGTCTTCGGCTTCGTTATGTACGTTATGATAATAATAAGTAAAATTGCCTTTCAATTTATTTTTGAAGTATTTAAATATCAGATATATTAGAAAATAATTTAAAAACGGAATCAAAAAAAGAACCGCTATGCAGTCGGTTATAAATCCGGGAATAAAAAACAGCACTCCGGCGATAAAGTAAGCCGCCGATTTAATAAAATTTTTATTTAAAATTTTTCCTTTTGAAAAATCGGATAGCGCATTTTGAAAAGCGGCATATTTAATTCTTTTAGTTATTACGTAACCGGCTATACTAAATAATATCAAAAGGCCGGCTGTTTCGGCATAGCCCAATCTTTCGGCTATTTCAATAAATACGTAAATTTCTAAAAATATATCTATAACTATTGCAAAAAAAATTTTTCCAAATAACCCCATTTATTTAATATACAACGAATTTAAATAATAATCAAATTTGAATTTTATTTAAATCTATTTTAAAAATATTTTTGCCGCCCGTATATTCGTATATAATTTTTAATCCATGTTTTTCTATTATTTGTTTTGTTATATACAAACCGAGTCCGAAGCCGTCTTTATTTTTTGCGTTAATATCTTTTGCAAAAGGCTCAAACATAGCGTCTTCTGAAATAGAAGGTTTTGCTCCTTCGTTTATTATGTTCAAAACGCCTTTTTCTATGTTTACGGTGACGGCCGATTCCTCGTTAGTTTTAAATTTAACCGCATTATCCAATAAATTTTTTATAGCTATGCTAAGCAGTTCGCAATCCGCTTTAACCGTATAATTCGTATTATCGGAAATAACGCTTATAATGCCGTCGTTTTTTACGAAAAGCAGTTCGGTTGCCCTGTCGATTACATCTTTTAAACTGCAGGCGTTCATATTTAAAATTTCGCTTCCCGCCGCTATTTTTTCCGCGGCGAAAAGTTCGTTTATAAGCATTTCAAGCCTGTTAAATATGTCCGAAAATATTCTTTTTTTATTTTCGTCTTCGTCTTTTAATAATTCGAGGGCAATTTTTCCTTTAGTAATAGGCGTTTTTAATTCATGGGCTATGTTTCTAATAAACCAAACTCTAGTATTCATGGTTTTTTTAAGATTATCTACAGCTTCTTTAAATTCTTTCGCTAAAAATCCTATCTCGTCTTTTCTTGATGCATAACCGCCTAAATCGACGTATATATTTCCATTTTTAAATTCTTCTATATTGTCCCTTAATTTTTTAAGAGGCCTTATAGAGCGGAATATACTGATATATAAAAGAATCAGTATAACGTTTAAACCTATCCATGCGGCTAATAAAACGTTCTGCCTTTCGTTTATGCCCGAAATTCTTTGTAATAAAAGATTAGTTGTTCCCGTTTTAGACTTGAAATATAAATACTTATTTCCGCCTGAGCTAAGTAAATTAAGCGTATAATTAAGGCGGGGAGGGTTTCTTCTTAATATAATTTTGCCGTTTTTTAAAATCTTATCGATATTTTTTTTATTTTTTAATAAATTAATGCCAAACATTTCGGCGTCTTTCAATTTATTTTTTTTAACCAGAAACACTGCTTTTCTAAGAAATTTGAAAGTTTCGACGCGGTTTATTATTTTATGCGCAAATAAATAGAAAAACAGCAGTACCGCGAAAGACAGAATAAAAACTATATTTATTTTAAACAATACGGAGTGCCTGTTAATTTTCATCGGAGTAAAATTTATATCCGTAACCCCTTATGGACTTAATGTATTTTGGATTTCGCGTATCGTCCCCTATTTTTTTTCTTATTCTTCCTATCAAAACGTCTACCGTCCTGTCTATACTCTCATAGCTCATAGTTTTAATATTTTCCAAAATATAATCCCTTGTAATAACGTTTCCTTTATTTTTATATAAAAGTAAAAAAAGTTCGTATTCCGCTGAGGTTAAGTCGACGGTTTTTCCGTTTTTTTTAATAAGCATTTTGTTTTCGTCTATTTCAAAGCCGCCGCCGTTATCAACCTCATTATTGCCGGCAACATTGCTTTTATTAGACGCTTTTCTTCTGGTTAACGCCCTGATCCTCGCTACAAGTTCTCGCGGATTGTATGGTTTTGCGACATAATCGTCGGCGCCTATTTCAAGTCCCGTTACTATGTCGGAATAATCGCCCCTTGCCGAAGAAATAATTATCGGAAGGGCATATAATTGAGAAACAGATTTGCATACTTCCAATCCGTCGGAGTCCGGTAACGTTAGGTCTAGAATTAAAAGGTCAAAGCCGTCTGCGTTCTCTTTTAAAGCGTTAAGTCCGCCTTCCGCCGTTTCAAAGTTTACCAGCTCTATATTAAATTTGTAAAGATATTCTTTTAAGAGTTCGGCGATTTCTTTGTCGTCCTCAATCATTATAACTTTTGTCATAATATTTAATGATAGTATGTAAAATAAAAAAAATTGTTAAAATTTAGCGTGCCTTAAAGGATATAATATAATAAATATCGAATTAAATTGCATTACTATATTAATTTGATAAATAAGACGGCGGAAGCGGCCGCATTAAGTTAATATAATGATAGCAAATAACGCAACCGCTTCGCAAAATTTAAAATTAACCGTTCCGGATGTCGATTAATATTGATAATGCCAATCGATATTCAATAAAATATAAAT